>NZ_JADZGH010000229.1:0-4266 GCF_015865005.1 Rhodococcus sp. CX | reverse complement strand
ATCGAGAACTTCGGTACCCGTATCCAGCCGCTCATGAAGAGCCGCAACACAATTACCGCGGAAGCGGCGTAAGTATCGTAGGGAGTTTCGGCCCCGCACTCTCGCAGTGGAGAGTGCGGGGCTCGAAGCCGTGTGGCCCCGTTCGATCGTCGCTCAAGCGCCGGAAGTGTTCATCCCTGCAACGGTCTGGTAGAGGCCGGCAGAAACGTGGAGCAACTGACCGGTGATGTAGCGGGCCTCCTCCGAGGCGAGGAAGCGCACAGCGTTTGCGACATCGATGGACTCGACGGCAATTCCCATGGGAGAGGGACTTACCAGCCGTGTGAGTGTCGTCGGTTCGAGAGCGCTCAGCTTCTCGTTTGCAATGAGGCCCGGAACCACCGAGTTCACGGTAATGCCGTGGCGGCCGTATTCCAATGCCAGAGTTCGGGTCAGACCGTCGACGGCGGCTTTCGACACGGCATAGTTGGCATTGCGCGAACTACCGCTGGCCCCAATGGAAGTCACATTGACGATACGTCCGAAACCGCGTTCCACCATCGAGGGAATCACGGCCTGTGCACACCACCACGCGGTCCGGAGGTTGGCGTCGAGTGTGTGTTCCAGGTCCTCGGGCAGGAGTGAATCGAACGATCCGGTCCGCATTCCGCCGGCGTTGTTCACCAGAATCTCCACCGGGCCGAGCTCTTCCACGGCTGCTTCGACAGCGTCCCGAGCGCTGTCCTGCCGGTCGATCGTGCCCTCGATCAAGCAGACGTCGGTCAGTTCACGCAACTGGTCCACGAGCTGTGCCACAAAAGGATTCGTGCGTCGGACCTGGAGTGCGACTGCTGCTCCACCCTCCGCGAACAAGCGCGCGACAACCGATCCGGTGTATCCGCCGGCGGCGGTGACGAAAGCTACGCGTCCACTAACCTGCACTATCGTATTCCTCTCTTCGAGAACAACTTTGAGTTCTCGACCATCGAACCACGTACGCGCCCATGCGTCGAATGCGTTCTCAACGGGTGGAATTCGGTACTCGCATGCTGAGGGACGTTATCACTCTGCGATTCACGAACGTCCTCGGTTCTTAACCCTGAGGAAATCGATTCTCGAATACTGGGGTGCAGAATCATCGGTATGCGATTTCCTTTGCTGAAGGCTGTTGTCCACCCCTCTATCCTCCCGGCCCGATGAAGCCGCACGTCCAGTACCGGCACGAAAGTGAACTGACCTGGCTGGATCTGGAAGGTGGCGTTCGCCGCCGCGATCTCAATCGTGACGAGAACGGAGATGCAGCCATCTCGCTGTTCGAGGTTCCTCCCGGATGGTCGGAAGACGAGATCGGCTTGGGCCAAGGAGATATCGAAGTCTTCGTCCTGGAGGGATCTCTCGTCTTCGCTGACGGAGCACCGGGATCCGCAGGGACATACCACCGTTGGTCGTCCGGTTCCATGCCCGGCACGGTCGTTCGGGCCGACGGACGTGCAATACTGCTGGTTCAAGATGCGGTAGCGACTGCAACTCGGAGGGACCGAGGGCCCGCGGTCCATCACCTGAACCCGAGCGACTTCCCTTGGCGTGCACACGGCGAAGGCAGGAACAGGTCCGAGATGGCCGTGTTGCGCGAGGATCCGGTCACGGGAGGCCAGACCTACGCACTCAAACTTCCTGCAGGATGGGTCGGCCGCGCCGGCCAGCACTTTCATTCGGTATCGGAGGAAGCCTTCATCGTCAGTGGCGATGTCGCGCTGGAAGAGGAGCCGGTATATACCGCCGGTAGCTATCTCTTCCGTCCTCCTCGTGTGGTACACGGCGCTCGCGAGCGCAGCGAAACCGGGTGTTTCGCGCTCACTTGGACAAGTGGGCCAATCGATTTCAACTACGTCACTGTCGAAGGGCCAATGTCCGTACCGGGTGGCATCCATCGCTCCGGTGGATGCTTCGGGATCAATTCGGACCAGATCGATTCGGAGAATCAACGTGATCGTTACAACGCCTAGGGCATCGAAGGTGCGTCGCGCACTTCGCTGGACCGCCGCGGCAGCGGCTGTCGCCTTCACTGCGACCGGATGTGCTGCGAGTGGGGGCACGGCCTCCGCCGGTGGTAGCCAGCTCACCATGTCGGTGCCGGCGGTACCCAATACGCTGTATCCGCTGATGGAACCTGTGGCCGCCCAGTTCGCCCACCTTCCGATGCTCAGCAGCCTCCTCCAATACGAGCCCCAAGATCGCGACGAGTCGGTGCTCGCAGGTGTGGACCAAGTGGTTCCGGGATTGGCGGAGTCGTACGAACTGGCGCCGGACGGATTGCTTCTGGAACTTCGGGATGCGAAGTCGGCTGCCGGGAATCCCCTGACAGCTGCCGATGTTGCCTACACGTTCGAACGGGCGGTGGCCGTCGAGGACTCGATCGGCAAGTTCCTGATGACGACCGGTGGTATCGACCCTGCCAACCCGGTTACCGTGATCGACGACGACACCGTGCGGTTGAACGGTGCGGTGACGCCCCTGGTCCTCTTCGCGATCACCTACTACTATCCGGGCATCCTCGATAGCACCGTCGTGAAACAGCATGCCTCGGAGGAAGACCCGTGGGCGACGGAGTGGTTGCGGACGAACAGCGCCAACTTCGGTCCGTACACGGTGGAGTCGTTCGAGCCGGGAGAGCGGATCGTCTACACCGCCAACCCGAACTACTGGGAAGGCGAACCGCCCTATGACCGCGTAGTGGTGTTGGGCGCGGGAGCGCAGTCGCCGGTCCAGTTGCTCAAGTCCGGGTCCGCCGACTTCGCCGCGCGAGTGCCGGGCGGTGTCTACGCGGAGATGAAGGACGCGGACGGTTTCGACACCTACGTCTCGCCTTCTCTGAGCCAGCAGGTTGTCGTGCTGAACAAGAATGCGACACCCGCGCTCGGGAATCCCGACGTGCGGCGTGCACTCTCCATGGCAGTCGATCGTCAGCTGCTCGCCGACACGATCTACAGCGGCACCGCCAAGCCGGCCGGGTCCGTACTGTCGGCGAGCGTTCCGGGTATCGATGAGGCTTCCGGGACCTACTATGCGCACGACCTCGACGCCGCGAAGCGCCTGATGGCGACGACGCCGTTCGCTGAGGGATTCGATCTGACACTCACCGTCAGCGCCGGTTCCGCACCGGGTGTCGATGCGAACAGCGTGGCGATCGCCCTGCAGTCCGCATGGAAGGAACTGGGGGTGCGCGTGCAGATCGAGAACATCGGCAGCGCTTCACGTTTCTCGGAGGTTCAGACCACCTCGTCGTTCGAGGCGCTGTTGACCAGCGAAGCGCCGGCAGCCGCGGACATCCCCTACGCAATGAGTCTGCTCCACGCCAAGGGCGGCCCCTTCAACTACGGATTCGACGACGATGCCGTCGTCAGCGATCTGGTGACGCGCGCAGTCGCCCAACCGCTCGGTGATGAGCGCACTCGGCTGGGTGTCGAAGCGGTCAAGGCATGGAACGAAAGCATGGGGTCGATCCCGCTGGTCGACACCGGCATCGCGTACGTGGCAGCCGACAGCACCTGTGGCCTGGCTACGTATCCCTACCTCGCGGCTCTCGCCTACCGACTGTCTCCCTGCTGATCGGCGCAGGCCGCAACGAGCGCGATGAAAGAGGATCGACTGTGACTGATCGAACCGTCATACTGCGGACCGCAGACATGCCGTGGACACCGGTGACCGGTGCTCCGGGCCTTTTCACCAAACTTCTACGGCAGCGATCGGGAGGCGGACGAACCGCCCTTCAACGAATCGATGCGAGTGAGGGCTACACGCCGCCGACGCGGGCGCATTTCCACAACGTCTACGAGGAAATCATGTGTGTGAAAGGGGTCATGAGCTTCGACTCGGTGATGTGGCTCGGGCCGGTCGACTACCTCTACCACCCCCCGCGCACGGTTCACGGTTTCATGAGTGCGTTGAAGCACGAGGCGTGGTTTCTGTCGCGGGTGGGCGGCACTCTCGACTTCAACTACATCGACGAGCCTTTCGCCAAGGAAGCGTATTCGGTCGGCAAGTCTCCGGCGACGCGGCCTCTCGTCTACGCATCCAGTCCCCTCGGGACCGGGAACGAGGATGCCGAGGGGACACAGGTGGTTCGCTTGAGCGTCGACACCGACAGCGGAGTCGGGAGTTGGGTGGTAAGGCTTGCCGCCGGTGCGACCTACACGCCCGACGTCCCTGACGACTCCGATATCGAGTTCTTCGTGGTCACCGGCGCAGTGATGTACGGCGAGGCTCCATTGGACGAGGGCAGCTTCG
>NZ_JADZGH010000228.1:0-1710 GCF_015865005.1 Rhodococcus sp. CX | reverse complement strand
GGGGTCGACGGGTGACAGCGAGGAGCAGCGAGATGGGTAGACCGGCAGTACGTGCGACCGCGGTGGTGGTGGGACTTGCGGTCGCTCTGGTCGCCGGCTGTTCCTCCGATACCGATGCGGAGAAGGTGCCGACCCGCGAACCCGCGACCCCGATGGCCGCCCCCGAGACCACGACGCCCCCGGCCGGGACGGTGCAGCAGGTCGGGACCGGCGTCGAGGCGCTCGCGCAGGCGCCCGGCACCGATGTGCTCGCCGCGCTCGTCGACGACGGCACCCGACTGCTGCTCACCGGCTCCGCCACCGACAGCGAGCCGCGCCCGGTGCAGCTGCCGCGGGACGCGGTGACGGTCCTTCCCGGACCGGACGGTCAGGTCCTGGCGCCCGCCGCCGGCGCGGTCCTGCGCGTCGACGTCGACTCCGGTGAGGTCGCCGAGGTCCCGGTGGACGGGGATGCCACCGCGGTCGCGGTGCTGCCGGACGGTCGCTGGGCGGTCGGGACCGCCACCGGCACCACCTACGTTCTCGATCCGGCCTCCGGGGCGGTCGAGTCCACTATCACCGGTCTGGTGTCGGTGGATGTGCTCGTCGCGGCCGGCGACGACGTGGCCGCGCTCGATCGGCGCCAGACCTCGATCACCGAACTGAACCTGAGCGACGAACGGCTGCGGATGGCGCTGCGGGCCGGGGAGGGTGCCGCCCAGATGATCTCCGATCCGTACGGCCGGGTCGTGGTCACCGACACGCAGGACGACGAACTGCTGGTCTACACGCTCGATACGCTCGTGTTGCGGCAGCGCTACCCGAGCGGGCCGGGCCTGTACGGGGTCGCGTACGACGAAGCGCGGGATCTGGTGTGGGTGACATTGACCGGAAGCAACGAGGTTGTGGGCTACGATCTGTCGACCGGGATCCCGAGAGAGAAGCAGCGCTTTGCGACGGTGCGGCAACCCGACTCGGTGTCCGTCGATTCGGACGATGCGGTGTTGGTGATCGGCTCGGCGACCGGTGACGGCTTGCAGCGGATCCCGATCGGGGGTGAGTGATGGCAGGAAGCCGGTTCACGCGACTGCCCGTCGACTGGGACACCAGCAACGACGCCTACGAATACGTGCCGCTGCGGTTGCCGCCGGACGTGTCACGGGTCAGTGCGTCGATGCGGTTGGCGATCTCCGCCGAGTTCCACGGCTGGGAGCTGAGCCGGGTGCGGCTGTACCCGGACGGGAGCCGCCGCGTGCTGCTGCGCCGCCGCAAGACCGATCACCACGTGCCCGAACCGACCGTTCGTTGACACCGACCCCGGACCGCCTCGGCCGGGTTTGCAGGGAGTTTTCGTGTATCGCTATG
The DNA here is from genome assembly GCF_015865005.1 of Rhodococcus sp. CX. Lineage (NCBI taxonomy): Bacteria > Bacillati > Actinomycetota > Actinomycetes > Mycobacteriales > Nocardiaceae > Rhodococcus > Rhodococcus sp. CX. Next base: position 366 of record NZ_JADZGH010000228.1, on the reverse strand, counting down.
TCCTGAAACTGATGTTCCTGCTGCCGCCGGAACGCATTCACCACCTCGCGTTCCTCGCGATGCAACTGGTGACGCGTTTCGCGCCGCTGCGGGTGCTGGTGTCGAAGATCCTCGTGGTGGACGACCCGGTGCTGCACAACACCGTGTTCGGGGTGCCGTTCCGGGCGCCGCTGGGGCTGGCCGCAGGGTTCGACAAGGACGCCACCGGCGCCGACGTGTGGGGCCCGCTCGGGTTCGGCTTCGCCGAGATCGGCACCGTGACCGCGCAGGCCCAGCCGGGCAATCCGGCGCCGCGGCTGTTCCGGCTGCCCGAGGACCGCGCGCTGATCAACCGGATGGGTTTCAACAACCACGGCGCCGGCGAGG
>NZ_JADZGH010000227.1:30475-33705 GCF_015865005.1 Rhodococcus sp. CX | reverse complement strand
GCCACCGACACCCTCGTCGGCGCCACCTTCGCCGGCACCGAGGTCGCCGAACTCGTGCACGCGGCGACGGTGGCGCTCGTCGGGAAGGTGCCGTTGGACACGCTCTGGCATGCGGTCCCGTCGTATCCGACGGTCAGCGAGGTGTGGTTGCGCCTGCTCGAAACCCGCCGGCCCTGACCCGCGACCCGAAGGGAGAACCCCGTGGAGCTGAGCGTCGTCGCCATCGACAAACCCGAGGACACCAACGTGATCGTCGGCCAGTCCCACTTCATCAAGACCGTCGAGGACCTGCACGAAACGCTCGCCGGATCCAGCCCGCACCTGCGGTTCGGGATCGCGTTCTGCGAAGCGTCCGGGGTGCGCCTGGTGCGGCACTCCGGCAACGACGACACGCTCACGGACCTGGCCACCCGCAACGCCCTCGCGCTCGCCGCCGGACACTGCTTCGTCGTGTTCGTCGACAACGGCTACCCGGTGAACATCCTCAACGCGATCAAGCTGGTCCCGGAGGTGTGCGGCATCTACTGCGCCACCGCCAACCCGGTCGAGATCGTCATCGCCGAAACCGATCTCGGCCGCGGCATCATCGGTGTCATCGACGGCAGCCCGCCGCTCGGGGTGGAATCCGACGCCGACGTCGCGGACCGCAAGGCGCTGTTGCGCACCATCGGCTACAAACTGTGACGGCCGGTCAGCGCGGCAGCCGCCGCCAGATCGCCCGCGGCAGCAGCCGCATCCCGAAGAACACCGGCCTCAGCAGGCCCGGCACCCACACCTCGCCGCGACCGCGGCCCAACGCCCGCACGGTCGCGTCGGCCACCTGATCCGCGGTGCTCGACAACGGCGCCGGGCTCATCCCCTCGGTCATCCGGCCGATCACGAAACCGGGCCGCACCAGCAGCAACGACACCCCGCTGCCGTGCAGGGCGTCCGCCAGCCCGGACGCGAACCCGTCCAACCCGGCCTTCGCCGACCCGTACACATAGTTGGCGCGGCGCACCCGCACCCCGGCTACCGACGAGAACACCACGATCCGGCCCGCACCCTGCGCGCGCAGCCGCGTCGCGAGCCGGGTCAGCAACGCGACCTGCGCGACATAGTCGGTGTGCACGACCGCGATCGCATGCGCGGCGTCGGTTTCGGCGCGGGACTGGTCGCCGAGGATCCCGAAGGCGAGCACCGCCACGTCGATCGGCCCGTGCGCCGCGGTGATCTGCTCGAGCACCCGCTCGTGGATGTCGAGATCGTCGGCGTCGAACTCGACGGTGTGCACCGCGCTCGCGCCCGCCGCCAGCACCGCCTGCCGGGGGCCGTCCAGCTCGCCGGCGCGGCGCGCGGCGAGGATCACGGTGCGGCCGGGGGCGAGCCGGCGGGCCACCTCGAGCCCGATCTCGCTGCGGCCCCCGAAGATCACGATGCTTCCCTGCGCGATGGTCATGGCTGCCAGTGTTCCGTGACCGATCGGTGCGGGCGCGGTCGGGGGCCGGTGCCCGGGGCAGGTCGAGCGCTCTAGGCTCGCGGGTATGGCCCGCACCCCGGACGCGCTCGGCGAGCGCGCACTGCAGTTCCTGTCCGAATACCACCTCGGCACACTCACGACGCTGCGCAAGGACGGCACCCCGCACGTCGTCGCGGTCGGGTTCACCTGGGATCCGCAGGCCCGGGTGGTGCGGGTGATCACCAACGCCGGCTCGCAGAAGGCCTTGAACGCCGACCGGGGCGGCTACGCCGCGGTGTCGCAGGTCGACGGCGGGCGTTGGCTCACCCTGGAGGGCTCGGCGCGGGTGCGCAGCGACGCCGCCGCGGTCGCCGAGGGGGTCGACCGCTACACCCGGCGGTACCGGCCGCCGCGGGAGAACCCGACTCGCGTGGTCGTCGAGATCGCCGTGGACCGGGTGATGGGGTCGGTGCTGGACTGATCCCGGTGCTGGACCGACCCACATCGGCGTTTCCGTCCCCTACCTGCCCCCGGTTGTTCCGAGCGAGCGGTACATTCGGTCGATCTGAGGAGACGAACGGTACATTCGCTCGGGTCAGGTGGGGTTGCCTCGCCGCGTGAGGCGCCCGAGCAGGGTGTTCGACCACGGCCGATAGCGGGTGTTGTGGAAGGTGTCCACCAGCCAGGTGCCGTCCCGCCGGACCAGGACGAAGGTCACCGAGGAGCGGCGCTTCGCGGTCGGGACGGTGCGCCGCTTCTGCCAGGACATGACGATTCCGCCGCGTTCGCACGCGACCGCGACGTCGGGAGCAGGGAAACGCACGTCGCGATGTTCGGTCACCATGCGGGAATTGCGCATGATGCCCGCGAACAGGTCGCGGTGACCGTCGGCGATCGCTCTGCGTCCGCTCATGTGGGTGCCGTCGAATGCCGTGTAGTCGGCGTCGGCGGTGAAGGCCTGCGAGTAGGACTCGGGATTTCCTTCTTCCCAGGCAGCCGCGACGCGTGCCAGTGCCCGGTCCACACCGACGGCGTCGTGGGTCGATGCAGTCATCTCACCCTCCTTCGATTCAGTGCGGTATATAGTTTAGAACGCTGAAATAATTTGGGGTAGGCATGACGAACGAACCGATCACACCCGGCGACCTCCTCGGCCGGGATTTCGCGACGGCCGTGGTGATGTTCCACGAGGCGGTCGCGCACCGACTCGGCCTGACCGCCACCGACAATCGGGCCCTGGACGTGCTGTCCCGATCCGGGCCGACCACCGCCGGGGATCTGGCCCGGGCCCTGCACCTGACCCCGGGGGCGGTGACCGGCCTCGCGGACCGACTGGCCGCCGCCGGCTACATCACCCGCGTCCCCGACACCACCGACCGGCGCCGCATCCTCCTGGTCGTCGCCACCGACCGGATGGCAGCACGCCTGCAGCCCCTCTACGAGCCGTTCGCGCGCGATGTCGCGGAACTGTTCGCCGCCCACAGCGACGACCAGCAGGCGGCGATCACCGCGTTCCTCACCGATGTCACCCGGACCCTGCGCGCCCACACCGAGCGGGTCACCGCTCCGGACGGCCGATAACCGCGCCCGGAACCGGTGTCGACCCACCCCGAGTCCGAGCGAACGGTACATTCGGTCGGTCTGCGGGCTGTTGCGAAATAGCCGAAGGTCCGCGACCGCGAACCACAGCGCCGGTCCCGGGGCGGGGTCTCCCGCCCCGGGACCACCGCTTCACACGACGGCCGGCAACCCACCCCCACCGACCAAGGTGAGGATCTTGCCGATGTTGTGC
>NZ_JADZGH010000227.1:30184-30465 GCF_015865005.1 Rhodococcus sp. CX | reverse complement strand
TTGTGGACCGCAGCATGGAAACTCCACTCACCGCGGGCCCGGGCCAGTCCGCGCCCGGTGAACCTTCGAAACTTCAGATTGTGTTTGGCATGCCCGAACGGGGTCTCCGCAATATGAGAACGCTTGCGGTAGGTCGCGATTCCCTCCTCGGTGCGCAACCGGTGGGCCATCGCCTCCACCGGTGAAGTCTCGGCCGGCGGCGGTCCCGACACCGGTGTGTGCCGGGCCGCGTGTTCGAGATGACGGCTCTTGCCGCGGGCGATCAACCGGTCCGGTCCCGC
>NZ_JADZGH010000227.1:29016-30039 GCF_015865005.1 Rhodococcus sp. CX | reverse complement strand
CGGCACGAACGTCGGCGCATCGGTGGGATTGGCGGCCACCGACACCGCCAGGATCACCCCGTCCTCGCTGGTGACGGCCTGACAGTTGAATCCTTGCAGCCAGCCGCCACCGCGCAACGGTTGCAGCCCGGATTCCGGGTCGGTGGTGTTGACCACCCGCTCCGGCCGATCCCCGGTGCTGTCATCGGCTCGTGCCGCCGCAGCCGTCTCGGCAGCGATCGCGCGTTCGAGCCGAGTCCGGGCCTTGATCACCTTCGGGTCCTGCTCGGCCGGCCGGATCACCCAACCACCGTATCGGTGGCCTTTCGCTGCCGCCTCGGCCCGACGCTGCGCATACCGTGCCACCTTCTCGGCATGGGTAGCCAACACCCGCTCCAAGGCCAACTGCGCGGCCGCGACCGACACCGCCGCCGGCGGAGCACCCATCGGTATCGTCCCGGCCCGGGCCTGTTCGAGATACACCTGCGCCGAGGTGTCCTTCTCATCTCGGGCCTGCTGTTCGGCGGCGCGAGCGGCGTCGAGGACAGCGATCGCCTCGCCGATCCGCGCTGCCCGTGAGCGTGGATCGGCCAGCGGCGGTGGCACCGAACCCGGGCCGGGTCCGCCTCGGCCGTGCTCGTCGTCTTCGCTGGTGTCGGTGGCCTCGTGCGCGGCCACCGCCGCTGCCGCGATCGCTCGGGCATGCTCGGCGGCTTCGGCCCGCACCGCCGATTCGGTGCGGTTGGCGCCGGCCGAGGCGTTCGAGGCGATCTTGACCGAGTCCAACGCGATCGTTTCCAGCCGGCCCAAGCCCAGGGCGGCGGCCAGCAACAGGACCTGGGTGAACAGGTCTTCGCAGGCGGCGGCGTGGGTCTTGCGGAACCGGGCGATGGTGACGTGGTCAGGGATGTCCTGGGCGCAGATCACCCGATAGGCGACGTCTTCGGCGCACAAGCGTTCGATGCGGCGGGAGGACCGTTCCCCGCGGGACCACGCCCACACCAGCAGGGTCAGCAGCATGTCGGGGTGGTAGCCGGCCCGGCC
>NZ_JADZGH010000227.1:27387-29006 GCF_015865005.1 Rhodococcus sp. CX | reverse complement strand
GCGCCGAGCCAGTCACGCATGTCCGGTGGGATCAGGAACTGTTGGTCGCGATCGACGGGTCGATATCCTTTGGCCACCAACAGATTCTACACAAAGCCGCAGGTCGGCCCCGCCACGTCACGGCGAGACCGACCCGCGATTCTGCAACAGCCCGTCTGAGGAGACGAAGGGTACATTCGTTCGGAAACGAGCGGCCGCTCAGCCCGGCAGCACCGTCAACCCGTGCGGCCGGCGGTTCACCGGCTCGCAGCCGTCGGCGGTGACCACCACGATGTCCTCGATGCGGGCGCCCCACTCGCCGCGGAAGTAGATGCCCGGCTCGATGCTGAACGCCATCCCCGGCCGCAGTTCGTCGGTGTTCCCGCCCACGATGTACGGCTCCTCGTGCACCGACAGGCCGATGCCGTGCCCGGTGCGGTGCACGAACACCTCCCCCAGCCCCTGCGCCGCCAGCAGATCCCGCGCCGCGGCATCCACCGACTCGGCGGTCACCCCGGGCTTGACCGCGTCGACCGCGGCCTGCTGCGCTTCCTCGAGCAACGCGATCTTCGCCGCCACATCGGGATCCGGCTCGCCGAGGCTGTAGGTGCGGGTCGAATCGGAGTTGTAGCCGGGTTCGACCGGACCGCCGATGTCGATCACCACGATGTCCCCGGACTCGAGCACCCGGTCGGACACCTCGTGGTGCGGGTCGGCGCCGTGCGGACCCGACCCGACGATGACGAACGCCGCCGCGGTGTGGCCCTCCTCGACGATCGCCGCGGAGATGTCCGCGGCCACCTCCGCCTCGGTGCGGCCGGGCCGCAGCCACTCACCCATCCGGGCATGCACCCGGTCGATCGCGGCACCGGCCCGGCGCAGCGCCTCGATCTCGTCGTCGTCCTTGATCATCCGCAGCTCCCGCAGCACATCGGTGGCCAGCACCGGCACCGACCCGAACAACCCGGCCAGCGGCACCAGGTGCAGCGCCGGCATCGCATCGGTCACCGCGGTGCGCGCGGCACCCGGCAGCAGCGCCGCCACCAGCTCGTACGGGTTCTGCCCGTCCACCCAGTCCCGCACCGGCACCGCCAGCTCCGCGACCGCCGAATCGTTCAGCGACGCCAGCTCCAGACGCGGCACCACCACCGTCGCGGCGCTGCCGTCGGTGGGGATCACCAGACAGGTGAGCCGTTCGAAGGATTCGGCGCGGGACCCGAGCAGGTACCGCAGGTCCGGTCCGGGCGTCACGAGCAGCGCATCGAGACCGGCGGCGGCACCGAGCTCGGCTGCGCGGGTGAGACGTTCGGCGTAACGGGCGGCGGGAAATCGGGATGCGGCAGCACTCATGGGCATCAGCGTAGTGCGAGTCGGGGATGGCAGGATGTGGACCGTGACGACTCCTGTGACGACCCCGGACGGCGACACCGGGCGGCGCCCGCTGCTGCTGCTCGACGGGGCGAGCCTGTGGTTCCGCGCCTACTATGCGCTGCCCGACTCGATCACCGCCCCCGACGGGCGTCCCGTCAACGCGGTGCGCGGCTTCACCGACATGGTGGCCTCGCTGATCACCCGGCACCGGCCGCACCGGCTCGTGGTGTGCCTGGATCTGGACTGGCGTCCGGCGTTCCGGGTCGCGG
>NZ_JADZGH010000227.1:17656-27377 GCF_015865005.1 Rhodococcus sp. CX | reverse complement strand
CGTCCCCGCCGCGTCACGGCGAGACCGACCCGCGATTCTGCAACAGCCCGCTGAGGAGACGAACGGTACATTCGCTCGGATAAGACGCCGGGACCCGAGGCCGGAACCACGCTCCTGCAACGTTTCACCGAACTCCCCCGCGAACCCGGCGCCCGGCGCGCCTAATGGGATCACACAGTCGACGACACGGGGGTTCGCATGTCGAAGAAGTCGGAGCAGCGCACTGCCCTGGTTGTGTCCGGTGCCGGCGCGCGAGGTGCGTACGAGGCGGGTGCCGTCCAGGCCCTGCTTCCCGTACTCGCCCCCGACGACGTGGTTCCGCCGATCCTGGTCGGGACCAGCGCCGGGGCGTTGAACGTGGCCGGCTTGGCCGCCTATGCCGATCTCGGCGGCGAGCAGGCAGCCAAGGAGGTGGTCGCGGCGTGGAGCGGGGCCGAGCTGACGGACGTGTTCTCCCCGATCGGCACTCTGCTGCGGACCGGCGGTTCGACGCTCGGCAGGCTGATCGGGCTTCCGGTTCCTCCTCCCGCCGGGCTTCTCGACACGTCGCCGATGCGAGCGTCGCTCGAGGCACTGATTCCCTGGGACCGGCTCCACGAGAACATCCGCATGGGCAAGGTCCGAGCGGTGGCCGTGGCCACGACCTCGCTGGCCACCGGCGGCACCGTGGTGTTCGTCGAGCACGCCGACGACGTGCGTCTTCCCGGCTACGACGCGCACCGCAACATTCGATACGTCTCGACTACCCTCGACGTCGATCACCTGCTCGCGTCCGCTGCGATCCCGATGCTCTTCCAACCTGTCGAGATCACCGGCGAAAACCGGGGTTGGTACATCGACGGCGGTCTCCTGCTCAACACACCCATCAAACCGGCTCTCGAATTGGGAGCAGAGCGGATCGGGGTGGTCGCGTCCCATCCGCAGGAGCGTCTGCCACTGCCCTCCGGGTCCACGGCCCAGGCAAATCCGCCCGACGTGCTCGGCACCGCCGCGCTGTCGCTGCGCGCAATCCTCACGGACCGCATGATCGACGACCTGTGGACGCTGCGTAACCGCAATGGCACTAAGGGCTACCGCGCCGTCGATGTCGTGTTCGCCGGGCCGACCCTGCAGGAGACCAGCAAGATCGACCGTCTCGCAAAGGACGCGTTCGACTCGATGCTCGGCCTGCGGGGCCGTGTCCGCCACCCGATGGAGACAACCCTGATGAGTTTGATGAGCGACGTTCGACCTGGCCACGACGAGCTGCTGAGCTACACCATGTTCGACTCGAAATTCACCGGGCCCGCCGCGGACCTCGGCAGCAAGTGCACGCCGCAATCCTCGTGACACAGGCCGACTTCTCGTGAAACAGCCCGGCGATACTCACCGAACGACGAGTGAAGTTCACCGACCCGGCCCGGTCGAATACGACCCTGCAGGTCCACGGTTCGGGCGCGCCGGTGCACTGGTTGCTCGCACACCCGTCGAATGATCTCGCCATCCGACGAGCACCTTGTGCAGAGTCTCGGCGCCGTGCAACGGTTCCGGAGCTGCAGGCAGGTCGGCGGGGTAGATGAGAAACGGCGTGCTCTGCGGTCCGCCCATGCCGCCGTGCGAGCCGACCTGCTCCTCGAACGCCGCGACCTCGTCGGTTTCCGGCCAGTACATGCCGCCGACCATGATGTCGGCCACGTTGTCGAAGGCGTCGGTGCGTCGGATCTTCGCCAGCGCATCGGGGCCCATCACCGCGAGAGGGTCCCGGCCGGTGACTTCGCCGGTCGTCACGTCGACCTTGCCGCCGGACCCCAGCACCACGGATCCGCCGGGTGCGGCGACGAGCAGGAACCCGATTCCGGGATGCTCGCGAAGCGCGGTGAGCAGCCCGGGATGGGCGGCCTCGATGGCGTCGACATCGGCGCGTCCCGGCAGGTGCGGAAAGTAGATCAGACCGAGGTTGCCCGAGCCGAGCACGATCGGCTCGCCCGTGGGAGGACGCGCCTCCTCGTCGGCTGCCGACGCGTGCATGCTGGCCGCCGCGTAGGCACGGCCCTCCGCCCCGGGCTTGGGGGAGGCGGTGGCAGCGCGCTCGTGCCGGTGCCGACCTTCCGCGGACGGCTCGCCCTGCGTGGTCAGCCGGGCAACCAACTCCCCCAGGGTCTCCCCGTAGCGTTGCCGGAAGGTGGCGCCCTGACTCTGCCCGTGGTCCGACAGCACGACGACGCGGTAGCGCCGGTCCGCCTGCTCCGTCACAGCGAGCAGCATCTCGACGATCTCGTCGAGCTTGGTCAGCACCGCGAGGGTCTCGGGCCGGGAGATTCCGGAGTGGTGCGAGACTTCGTCGTATCCGATCAGGTCGACGTAGACGATGCTGCGCCCCTTGATCAGATCCCCGACCACCGCGGCGGCGGTGACGTCGGTGGCGAGGACGGTCGCGAAGGCCCGCACGAACGGATACACCCCTCCCCGCGAGACCCGCGGCTGGATGTCCTTCCGCTTCTGCCGCAATGCCTGACGCAGCTCCCGCTGGAGTTCCGCGAACATTCGGATGAACGTGCGCAGCGCGCTCGCCGGGTCGGCGAAGTAGTCGCTGTAGCCGGCGCCGGCGCCGAGACGGGCACCGCGCATGCGGCTGACGACGAGCACGTTGTCGTGCGCACCGCCGGTGAACAGGTTGCCGCGGCTCGCACCGTCGTGCGCGAGCAGACCCGGAATCTCGGCCCGTTCGAGTTCGCGCTGCTCGTTGTCGGCGGGGTTACTGAACACCGAGATGCGCCCGGTCGTCTTGTCGTACCAGCGGAAAGCCGGCACGTTGTGGTTGGAACCGTGCAGCACCGCCAGCTGGGTCGCCCCGGTCTGGCTGCTCCAGTCGGTGTGCCACGGGACCAGCCGGTGGGTCTCGCGCACCAGCTTCGCCAGCCCGGGCGTCACGCCGTCGGCGATCGCGCGCCGCAACACGTCGTAACCCAGCCCGTCGATCTGGATGCACAACAGCCCCGGATCCGCGTCCACGAGAGCAGCGTTGCGTCGCAAGCGGAACCGGTTCCGGCGCACCTGCATCAACCGGTACGCGGTATCGGAGCGGGACGCGATCGCACCCGAGACCACAGAGGTGACCAGCGAGACCACCGCTGCCAGAACGACCGCATCGCGCGGCTCGTCCACCGTGGCGACCGGCACCAGGTTCAGCGTCAACAGCATGATCGCGCCGCCTGCGAGGAACACCCCGACGAACAGCAGCACGGGGCCGATCCACGACATGAAGCGCATCGTCAACGGCCACAGTGCCGCGTTGAGGATGCCGAACACCAGCGCGACCACCAGCGCGGCAGGAAGCGTCGGCAGCGGAGCAAAGCTCGACGGATCCAGGGTGACGCCGCGGAGGATGCGGTCCAGCACGAGAACCGCGAACGCCGACGATCCCCAGAGCACGAGGAATTCGACGAGTATCCGCAACACCCCGCCCACCGTGCGCATCGCACTCCCTCTCGTTGTCTGGAATCGTAAGGGGCGTGAGCGCGCCGCCGGGTGGGAATACCGCCGCGTCCGGGATGCGCTGGCTCGGGCACGCCAGCACGCTGATCGTGGACCGCGGTACGGTCGTCCTGACCGATCCGGTGCTCACCGACCGCGTCGCCCACCTGCGCCGCCGGCGGGGGCCCACCCCCCTCGGCTTCCGCACGCGCCACCCGGACGTCGTCCTGCTCTCGCATCTGCACGCCGACCACACCCATCTACCGTCGCTGCGGCTGCTCGACCCGGACGTTCCGATCGTGGTCCCGTGGCGGGCGATGGACGGCCTACCCGCGTTGCGCCGCTTCGGCGACCGCCTGGTGCCCCTGCGGCCCGGCGACGAAACACGCATCGGCGCGGTCACCGTGCGCGCCGTGCCCGCACATCACGACGGTCGACGCTGGCGACGTGGACCGCAGCTCGCGCCTGCGGTCGGATACGTGGTCGAAGGCGACCGGCGGACCTACTTCGCCGGCGACACCGATCTGTACCCGGGGCTGGAAGACCACGTCGGCCCGGGGGTGGACCTCGCGCTGCTACCCGTCGGGGGCTGGGGTCCCACACTCGGCGACGGTCACCTCGACCCGCCTCGAGCCGTGGTCGCCGCGCGGCTGGTGGAGGCAGCCCTGGCGGTGCCGATCCACTACGGCACGCTGTGGCCGATCGGCTTCGACGCCGTGCGCCCCCGGTCGTTCTTCGGACCCGGCGCCGAGTTCGTCCACCATGCCGAGCGCGCGGGGCTCATGGCCGTGGAGTTGCGTCCGGGTGACGCGCTCGGCGGATCGGACGGCGGGCACGGTTCGTCCGGAACGCATCGCCGCTAGGCCGTGTTTCAAAAGCCCGCTGCCTCACAACCACTGACCGATCGCAGCGACCTGGACGGTGGCCAGGTACCGCACCGCGAGCTTGTCGTAGCGCGTGGCCACCGCCCGGAACTGCTCGAGTTGGTTGATTCCGCACTCGACCGCATGCCGTTGCCGGTACACGTCTCGCTCGAACGCCGGAGGTCGCCCACCACCGGAACCTCGGTTGCGGCGGTGGGCGAGCTGGTCGGACGGGATCGCGATCGTGGCCTTGATCCGTCGTCGCCGCAGATAGAGGCGGTTCGCGCGAGAACTGTAGGCCTTGTCCGCCAGCACCCGCTCCGGACGTGTCCGCGCCCGGCCGCGTGCTGATGCGCCCGCATGACGGTCGAATCGACGCTGACGTCCCAGACGATCCCGCCGGATGCGTCGGCCACGGTCTGCAGTGCGGTCAGGACCCGGGCGCACACTCCGCCGCGTTGCCAGCGCCGGAACAGGCCGTACACGGTTTGCCAGGGCGCTAAACCCAGATACCGGAGACCTCACTCATTCCACGACTGCGACACCCCTTTCCGGCGGGAACGCGGTTCAAGATCACTTTTGAAACACGGCCTAAGCCCTACCGGCGCCGGGGTCGGCGCCGGCGGGGCTTGGGTGAGGTGGTGTCAGTAGAGGTTGTCGAGCTTGTCGAGATCGGCACCTTTGGTTTCGCGGCTGGTGGCCACGGCGAGCACGGCGATGGAGTGGTGGCGCTCGTTCACTCGCAGGAACCGGATCTTCAGACGTGCACCGTTGATGGTCTCGTCGATGTAGTCCGACAGGCGGGCGTCGAAGACCGTGTCGTAGTAGCCCCGGAGTTGATGGGGTCGGGTGGAGGTGATCGCCACGTGTCCCAGTCCTGCAGCGCCGGTGACGAATCCGGCGGTGCTCATCACCAGCGGTTCGGTGGTGTGGCGGGGCCGGGTGAAGATTTCCTGGGCGATGCCTTTCGGGCCGGGGAACCGCAGCAAGCGTTCGACCCCGCGCAGCGCGGTCTCCTCGTCGGTGCCGTCGGTGACCGGGACTCCGCGATTGCGTACCCGTGCCACGACCCGGTCGAACGATTCGTGATCGTCGATCTGCCAACCGAGGGCGGTGACGTCCTCGGCCGGCCCGCGCTGGAGCAGGAAGCGGCATTGGTGGTCGTCGAGCCGAAACCGCATGGCCTGGTTCGACAATCGGTCGACGTGCATGCCGATGGCGTCGCGGCCGAAGCGGTGCCAGTCGGTGAACTTGTCGGTTTCGATGACGATGTAGCCGAGGTGGACGGATCCGAACAGGGTGTCGATGCTGGTCATCGGGCGCTCCCGGTGAGGAAGGCCGCGGTGACGGCGTTGAAGAAGCCGGCGCGTTCCCACTGCACCCAGTGCCCGATGTTGGCGGTGAGCAGCAGGTCGCAGTTCGGCAAGGTCTTGGCCAGGGTCGGGCCGCCGCTGGGACGGTTGACCTTGTCGTCGGCGCCCCAGATCACCAGCGTCGGGGTCTGCAGGGTGCGCAGTCGGCGGTCGCGGGTGAAGTCCATGCGCCACAACGTGTGCAGGGCCCCTGGTCCGGAGGGGCGCTGCAGCGGCGGAGGCGCGATAACGCCGGGGTCGATGCTCGACCGGTAGCGTTCGTCGATCACCTCATCCGGGATCGCGGTGCCATCGAAGACCAGATAGGTGCGGATGAAGGTGGCGAGTTTCTCGCGCGAGGGCCCCTCACCGGTGTAGTAGGACAACAACGCGCGCAGTCCGGGGGTGGGCAGGGCCCGGGTGGTGCCGATACCGCCGGGGCCCATGAGGACCATCTTCTCGACCCGCTCCGGGCTGTCGAGCGCCAGACGCAGCGCGCACGCTCCGCCGTAGGAGTTGCCGACCAGGTGGGCGCGGTCGAGGTCGAGGTGGTCGAGCAGACCGCGGATGTGGTCGGCGAGATAGCCGAAGGGGTCCGACCCGTCCACTCCCTTGCTGGAGCGTCCGTAGCCGGGCAGGTCCGGCACGATCACCCGGAAATGTTCGGAGAGCGCGTCGATGTTGCGCGAGTAGTTCGCCACACCGGAGGCGCCGGGCCGCCGCCGTGCAGCAGCAACACCGCCGGTCCGTGTCCGGTTTCGGCGACGAGGATGTCCTTCCCGTCGACGGAGACGGTGCGTTCGGTCAATGCAGCGCGGGTCATACGAGGGTCTCCATGTCGTCGGAACAGGTCGGGGCGGTGGTCTTCATGCCGGCCGGGGGTGGAGGCAGAGGACTGTCGGCGCCGGCAGCGGCGTAGATGACCTTGTCGGGGCGCAGCGCGAGGGCGGTGGCGCCTTTGTTGCGCATCCACTGCATCAGGGAGCCGTCGATGTCGACGAGGGCGTCGGGGGCCGGTGCGGTGCCGGGGCCGGTGATCCGTACGACCGGCACGCCCACGGTGTGCCAGCCCGGCCAGGATCCGGCGGCGCCGAGGTGCTATTGATGGATCGATCGGCGGCGGCGGCGAACCGACCACATCAGAATCCCCGGGCCGTGGTCGTGTCCGCGGTGCGTCCTCGATCGCTGGGGGTGTTACCGGACACGGACTGGCAGCGGATATCCGTGGCGGCTGTGATCGACTCGCACCCACCGCTCGAAGTTTGGGAGCAAACCGAGTGGGTATGTGAAGGCGGTGACGGCGAACGAGCATCTGCAGGCAGGGCACTCCGGCACGGCGGGTGAGCAGGTCTCGGTGCTGCTGATCGCGGATCCGGGTGAACCCGCGGCTCTTGCCGAACGCATCGCAGAGTACCTGCCGGAACGCCTGCGCAGCCCTGACCGGGTCGAGCGTCGGTGGACGACCTGCGTGCGCCGGAAACCCTACATCCCCGACGAGCAAGCGGATTTCGCCGAGGTCATCGACACGGTCGATCCGTCCTCCGAAGAGGAAGACATCGTCGTGTACCTCACCGATCTGCCGCGCCGCGAGGACACCTTGCCGGTGGTGGCCGACGTCAGCGCCGACCACAAATTCGCGCTCATCTCCGTCGCCGGAGTGGGCGGCGTCCACATCGAGCGCCGCGTCCGTACCGTCACCGAACTCGCGATCGCCCGCGTCGTCGGCGAGCCAGAACTCATGCCCACCGGCGCGGACCGGCGGTTCCCGTCTGCGCAGATCAAGGGCGGGATCCGGTACTTTGCGCCCACGGGACTGCGGCGACTGCGGTTGTTGTCGGGGATGGTGCGGGCCAACCGGCCGTGGCGGCTGGTCACCGGCCTGTCGAAGGTGCTTGTCGGTGCCTTCGCCACGGGTGCGATCGCGCTGGCCACCAACACGATCTGGTTGTTCGCCGACACCATGGGCCCATGGCGTATGAGTGCGGCCACGGTCCTGTCGATCGTGGCGATGATTCTCTGGCTGATCCTCGATCACGAACTCTGGGAGCGACCGAAGTCGCCGGAGGAGCGTGATCGTTCGGTGCTGTACAACACCGCGACCGTAGTCACCCTGGTCATCGGCGTGATCGTCCTCCACTTGGCCCTGTTCGGCCTGCTGCTGTTCACCGCGTGCCTGACTCTTCCCCCGGAACTGTTGTCCCGCATTCTCGGGCACGGGGTGGGTTTTTCCGACTATCTCACGCTCGCCTGGCTCCTGGCGTCCATCGCGACCATCGGTGGGGCACTCGGGTCGGGTCTCGAGGACGACGCCGCCGTCAGAGAGGCGGCATACGGAGTCCGGCAGCGGCAACGCATCGAGAACACGCAACAACCGTCGAACGAGGCGGGATGATCGCAGCGACCGGTGAGGGCTGGCCGGTCCAGGTTTGTGGTTTTGAGTCCTTGCATCCCGCGGGGCTGCCACTTCCTCAGCCACCTACCCTCTCACTTCCTCAACCCTGTGCGCGGTTCGCTGGTGGGCGGTGAGCAGAAGGTGAGGTCGAGGTCGCGGTTGTCGCGGGCGACACCGGGGGTGTGATCGTGGGCGACGTCGTTGTCTCCGAGCTACCACACGCGGACACCACGATTGCCATTGCGAACACAGCCGCACCCCCCACAGTCTTCACGACCACTACACCGCAACTCACCCCGCGCGTTACCACCGAGGCGCTCACCGCGCCGCTCACACAGCGCTATCTCACGCAGGGCGGTGACACCGCCGACCTCGGCGAGTGCATCCCGGAACCAACGTTGCTGCTCGATGAGCAGGTGATTTCCTGGACCCGACGGCCACGATGTCGGAAGGCGCGACGATCCTCGAGTTGATGCTTCCGGCATACATTCTCGGCACGGTCGTGCTGGCCGCGCCGCTCTTCGCATTGGTGCTCGCTCGCCGAACTGCCGAAACCGAGGTCAACGAAGCGATCGCCACGTGGAGCTCAGAAATCAACGATGCTGTCCCCTACCCAGGCGACCGAGAGGAGGCCACAGTCGGACTTGATACTCGTCGTGATGTTCCGCGTCTACCTGCCGACCCCCTTCGCAAGGGAACTGAGCACGTAGTGCCACCCGAGCGAGTGCGGTAACCGCCTCTCTGGTGAAGGACCCGCCGTTCGGCGGTTCCTTCACCAGACTCCCGGCACACGGGTGGCAGTCGAGCGAACCGTATGGCCTTACATGTGGGTGCCGGCACCTACCGCCCACACCGGCGGCCCTACAGATCACGCACGATACACAAAGGCCAGTTCCGCTTCGAGTATTCTTCGCGGGCAGTGACATTCGCCGAGTTGACTGCTGTCACTGGTGATCAGTGTGCGATGTACTTCGTGTCGAGGTACTCGCCGATGCCTTCGACGGATCCTTCGCGGCCGAAGCCGGATTCCTTCACCCCTCCGAAGGGTGCGGCCGCGTCGGCGATGATGCCTCGGTTGATCCCGACCATGCCGGTCTCGAGTGCGTTGGCGACTCGGGACGCTCGGTCGAGATTCTGGGTGTAGAAGTACGCTGCGAGTCCGTATTCGGTGTTGTTCGCCGCCGCGATCGCTTCGTCCTCCGTGTCGAAGGTGGTGATCGCGGCAACCGGACCGAAGATCTCCTCACGCAACAGACGCGCGTCGGGACTCACGCCGTCGAGAACTGTCGGGGCGTAGAACGTTCCCGGCTCGTCGGGACGGCCACCGCCGAGGCGGATACGTGCACCCTTCGCGACGGCGTCTTCGACCAGAGCATCGACGGTGGCGCACTGTTTCGCGGTGATCAGCGGTCCGATGTCGGTTCCCGCTTCGAGGCCGTGCCCCGTGCGCAATGCACCGATGCGTGCCGTGAACTTCTCGCCGAATTCTTCTGCGACGCTCCGTGCGACGTGGAATCGGTTGGCCGCTGTACATGCTTGGCCGCCGTTGCGGAATTTTGCTGCCATCGCGCCGTCGACCGCTGCATCGACGTCGGCGTCGTCGAACACGAGGAACGGGGCATTGCCTCCGAGCTCCATCGACGTCCGCAGAAGACGGTCCG
>NZ_JADZGH010000227.1:0-17646 GCF_015865005.1 Rhodococcus sp. CX | reverse complement strand
GTCGATCAGTGGTCCGGTCAGTGCCGCGGCATCGGAGGTGGGCAGAATCGACAACACACCATCGGGCAGACCCGCATCTGCGAAGATCTGGCCGACCAGCAGCATCGTCAGTGGCGTTTCGGCCGCGGGCTTGACGATGATCGGACAGCCGGCGGCCAGTGCGGGACCGATTTTGCGCGTGGCCATGGCCAGCGGAAAGTTCCAGGGGGTGATGGCCAGTACCGGCCCTACCGGTTCTCTGGTGACGACAATGGTGCCGGTTCCCGACGGGGACGGCGAGATTCGCCCGTTGATACGGGTCGCTTCCTCAGCAAACCAGTGCAGGAATGATGCGCCGTATTCGACCTCCCCATACGCTTCGTGGAGCGGTTTGCCCATCTCGAGAGTGATGGTGCGCGCGAAGTCGTCTGCCCGTTGGTGGATGAGTTCGAATGCGGTGCGCAAGATTTCGCCGCGTCGACGCGATGGGGTCCGCGCCCAGTCCCTTTGCGCGGTGGTGGCGTGTTCGAGAGCTCGGAGTCCGTCTTCAGGTGCGGCGTCGGCGACGTGTGCAATCGCGATACCGGTCGCGGGGTCCTCCACGGAAAAGGTGGTGCCGGTAGACGAATCGACGAGCTTTCCACCGATCCAGAGTTGGGTCGGGACGCCCGCGGGGAGAGTATGGGTCATGGCTCCTGCCGAGTGTGTGGAGGTTCGACGCCGCGCCGCCTAGTCGGCGACACAGGGCATCGGAGGCGATTCCGTCGCTCGGGTGTGGCCACCTTCATTCAGCGATCACACCCGAGCGAGCGGCGGATGCTACCTGGTGGTGACGGTCTTGCCGGCCTTGTCCTGAAGGACTTCGAGAGCCCGGATGAGGTAACCGCGGAAGACAGCGTGGTTTTCGCTCATCGGGAAGTGGCCGATCTCCTTCATTTCGATGAACTCGGCGTTCGGGATCTGCGCCGCGGTGCGTGCACTGTCCTCGGGGGTGGTGAGGTAGTCGTAGTCGCCGGTCAGCATCACGACCGGGCACCGGTCACCGTCGATGTCTGCGAGCTTTCCGCGCAGGTCGTGATCGACCGAGTAGAAGTGCAGGTCACCGCGGAAGGACTCGGAGCCCTGGCTGTAGTAGAACCAGGTCTTCCAGCGGTCCGTCTCCGGCGACTGCGGGGCCATGAGGTCCCATACGCCGCTGGCGCAGACCTGTGCTGCGTTGGCGTGTGGATGCTGCCACCAGTCGAGGTAGAAGCCGGGCGAGTAGTCGGCGCCCTCGACGGGAATGACGCCGGCGAAGCGGTCGGGGTGACGAAGCGCAAGCTGCAGTGCGATGTTCCCACCGAAGGAGGAGCCCATGAAGATGGGGTTCTCGAGTTCGAGCGCGTCGCACAGCGCCACGATGAAGTTGGCGAAGTGGTCCGCGGAGAGCTGGTACTCCTCGGTCCACCATTCGGTGTTCTCCGGCGGATCCGACTTGCCGTGCCGCGGCAGGTCGTAGGCGATGACACGGTAGTTCTCGGTGATCTCCTCGTCTTCGAGGAGACCGCGCCACTGGTGGTTGTGGCATCCGGCGGTGTGCTGGCACACGAGGGGTTGCCCGGTGCCGTTTTCGAGGTAGAAGACCTTGTACAGCAGTCCGTCGACGTCGACGTCGACGTAGTGGCCGGTGACCGGGGAAATCTTGCTCATCAGTGTTCCTTACGGCTCAAAGGGGGTGGGAGGATCAGACCGGGACGCCGACGGTGCGCAGAAGCTCGATCTGGCGGGTGAGACACCGCAGGTTCTGCATCAGCACCAGAATGTCGCCTTCGAGCTTCATGTCGCGCTGGAAGCTCGCCGCCCAGATGCCGTGGTACATCGGGGCGGGCACCGGGACGCCGAAGTTGCGCCAGGTGTCCGCGCTGGCACGCAGCGCGAACTGATACGGCACATCCAGCGGACCGGGGTCGATCGCGATGTCCACCACGTTGCCGCGGCTCATCTGGACGACGAACGTGTGGTCGGTCATGTCGAGCAGGTACGAGCAGGTGAAGTACTTGCCGTGCGCCTGGATCTCGGGGTCGGCGTTGTTCGCCTCGGTGAACGAGGCAGCCCAGTCGGCCGTGTCGAGGGCACGCGTAGTGACGGTCATGTGGGATTCCTTCGATGAGGGAGACAGCGAGGCCGAGTGCGAGCACTCGCTCCGGTATGCCGACCCGAATCCGAGAAAGTGCTGCACTCCCGGATGCCGCGCCGGCCATGACAGCCATCACACCTCGTGTCCGCCGGGTGCGTCCAATACCTATCCGGCCCGGATCGATAGGCAACGACTACTGGTCTCCTCCGGCGGCATTGTCTAGCCTCGGAACCATGCAACCCCAGCTCGACCTGCGACTTCTGTCCTATTTCGTGGCAGTTGCCGAAGAGCTGCACTTCGGGCGCGCAGCCGCCCGCCTGCACATCGCTCAACCCTCCCTGAGCGTGCAGATCCGCAAGCTCGAGCAGAACCTCGGCGCAGTGCTACTGCTGCGCAGCAGCAGACATGTCGAACTGACCCCCGCCGGCCAGATCCTGCTCGACGAAAGCCGCCGACTACTGGCGAACGCCGAACGAGCCGTCAACCTCACCCGCGAGGCCGCCCACGGGGTCAGTACCCGCAAACTGGTCATCGGCTTCCAAGGCAACGCAGCTGCCGAGCTCACACCCCACATCCTGAGCACATTCCAGTCACTGCATCCGGACATCCAGGTCCAGATGCATTCCTACGACTTCTCCGACCCGTATGTCGGGTTGGCCGACGGATCCTCCGATGTAGCCTTCGTCCGGCCCCCGCTGCTGATGCAGGACTGGTTGAGCATGGAAACCCTGTTCGTCGAACCCCGCGTGATGGTCGTGTCCGCCAATCACCCGCTCGCCCAGCTACCCGAGGTGAGCGTCCAACAGGTCACCAACGAGTTCTTCGTCGCACGGAAAGCACCGGAGAACTGGCGAAACTACTGGCTGGCCACCGAATCACGACAAGGCGAACCCGTCCGGGTCGGCGCAGACGTCGCCACCGTCGACGAATGCTTCGAAGCGATTCTCGCCGAGCGCGGCGTCGCATTCTCGCAAGCATCGACGCAACGCTTCTACAGCAGACCGAGCCTGGCCTTCGTTCCGGTGACCGACATCCCGCCCACCGCGCTGTCCATCGCCTGGCGCACGGATGTCGTGTCGAAGGCCGTACGCGATTTCATCGACACAGCCCGTGCTGTGGCCTCACTCCACACCGTGCCCGGAGCATGGTCCACCCGGCCTCACAACTCGATCACCGATGTCGCCCACCGCACGATAGGCTGATCGTTGCGATGATTCCCCGCCTGGTCTCGAGCGAGGTCACCGGTACCGCCGCCGGCGCATCGAACGCCTTCTGGCAGATCGCCAGCACCCTCGTCCCCCTCGCGATCGGCGCGGTCTTCTCGGCCACCGGGTCGTTCCTCGCCGCGTTCGCGGCCCTCGCCGTCGGACCGATGATCGGCGCAGTCATCCTGTACTTCGTCGACGAGAACGGCGGAAAGATCACCGCCGCCGACGCGGAACCGGAAACTCCCGACACCACCACCTCCTGATCCCCACAACCGACGACACGACGGCCTCCTGAGGGAGACCGTCGTGTCGTTGATTGTGCAGTACACACGGACGTGACCGCCTGCGCGGATCACTGGATGTCCTTGTGACACAAAGGCACACGCGAACCCGAGCGCAGTCGAGCAACAGGCACGGGCCTGGGCGTGCCCTGTCCGGGCCGAGGTGACATCCCGAGCGTCGGTGGCCCTACGACAGCCGGCCGTTCACCCGGCGGGGGATACCCCACGGGTTCGCGTCGACGAGAGCAGGAGGGAGGTGCTCTTCGGGCACCACCTGGTAGGCGACCGGACGCAGGACAACGCAGCAGCAGCTATACGATCCACTCGTCGGACGCCGCGAACCGATCACGTCGACGTGCCATCCTGTCGCCGACGAGATCGACCGAATAAAGACCCGCAGGCGGAACGCTGAAAGGCAATGTGCTGCTCGGCATTCCCACGCTTTCCAGTTCCTTCGGCGCCACGAGACGGACAAGGCGCGGAGGTCGCCGGGCGGAGACTCACAGAACGACGCCCTGGCGGAGAATTCGTCTCCACACTCGAGACCGAGCCGGTGTATCTCCAAAATGACGCATCTGCGACCAGGCCGATACCGGCCTCATCGCCGACATCGACGATCGGTACAACGCCTGCCGTATCCAGAAGCGGCTCGGCCGGCGGTCGCCGGTCGATCAGCGGAGGCTTCGCAGCCAGAGATTTCGCCGATGCACTGCTGCTCGTGGCACGTCCTCTCCACCGCCACAGGTGTCCCGGTCGGCACGCGAATCAGCCTGAATCACTGCCCTGACCTGGCGCCCTCAGATCTGGATTCTCAGTGACGATGTCGAGAAGAACGTCGATGATGGCCCGCACCCGCGCCAGGCGGGCCAGTTCTCGCGGAACAACCAACCAATAGGTTCTCTCGGCCACGAACTTGTCCGGGAGAACGGCCACGAGATCGGGGTCGGCATTACCGATGTAGGTCGGGAGCGGAGCGATACCCACTCCATGCCTGACGGCCTGATAGTGGCCAGTGATGTTGTTCGTCTGGACATGCGCGCGATTTTCGGGCAGTAGACGTTCGAGTCGACGTAGAGGCTCGACGTCCAAGATGGCGTTCACGTACCACACCAACGTGTGGTCCTCGAGGTCGTCGAGGGACTCGATCGCACTGTGCGAGTCGAGGTAGCTACGCGATGCATAAAGACGCAGGTCGTAGTTGGCCAGCTTACTGACGGACACCGATCGCGGGGACGGCCGTTCGAGAGTGACCGCGAGGTCGAAATCTCGACCCGTCACCAGGTCGTGCGTGGTCGACGTACGCAGCTCGGTGAACAGGTGAGGGTGTCTGTCGCGCACCATACCCAGTCCCGGAACCAACACATAGGCGCCGAAGCCGTCCGGGGTGAGGATCCGGACAGTGCCGTGAAGACTGCCGGATCCAGCGGACGATGTCGCGTCGAGTGCGGCCAAGAGGGTCGATTCGACCGATTCTGCGTACGGAACGAGGCGCCGGCCGGCCTCGGTCAGTTGCCAACCCGTCGATCCCCGGTCGAAAAGTCGTGCTCCCATATCTTTTTCGAGTCTGGTGATCCTGCGCGACACCGTGGTCTGATCGACGTCCAGCCGTTTGGCCGCTTCCACGATCCGCCCGGTCCGTGACAACTCCAGCAGAAAACGCATGTTATCGGCTGTGAACATCTCACTCCCTCGCTGCTGCAAAATTGCAGTTCTCACTGCGAAGATACTCGTTGACCGCGGCATCTCTGCACCGACAGACTCGAGAAAACCCCCACAGTCGCAGGAAGCGAATAGTCATGACCGTCATCCCACACTGGTTGGACAACAAGCCATTCACCGGCACGAACGGCACATCTGCCCCGGTCACCAACCCCGCCACCGGCGCAGTGACTGCAGAAGTTGCGCTTGCGAGCGCCGACGACGCCCGCGCGGTGATCGAGGCGGCCGCGGCGGCGTTTCCCGCGTGGCGTGATACCTCGATTGCCAAGCGCACACAGATTCTGTTCGCGTTCCGTGAACTACTCAACGCCCGCAAGCAGGAACTGGCTGCGATCATTACCTCCGAGCACGGCAAGGTGCTCTCCGACGCGCTCGGCGAGGTGTCCCGCGGCCAGGAGGTCGTCGAGTATGCCTGCGGCATCGCCCACCTTCTCAAGGGCGGGATGACCGAGAACGCGTCGACCAAGGTCGACATGGCGTCGATCCGCCAGCCCATCGGGCCGGTCGGAATCATCTCACCGTTCAACTTTCCCGCCATGGTTCCGATGTGGTTCTTCCCCATCGCGATTGCCGCCGGAAACACCGTGGTCCTCAAGCCGTCGGAAAAGGTTCCCACTGCAGCGCTGTGGATCGCCGAACTGTGGGCCGAGGCGAGCCTACCCGCCGGCGTGTTCAACGTCCTGCAGGGTGACAAGACAGCGGTCGACGAACTACTCACCAATCCGGCGATCAAGGCCATTTCTTTCGTCGGTTCAACCCCCATCGCGAGGTACGTCTACGAGACCGCAACCGCCCACAGCAAGCGCGTCCAGGCGCTCGGCGGCGCGAAGAACCACGCCGTCGTCCTGCCGGACGCCGACCTCGATCTGGCCGCTGACGCGATGGTGAACGCGGGCTTCGGCTCCGCCGGTGAGCGCTGCATGGCGATCTCCGCATTGGTGGCGGTCGGGGACATCGCCGATGAGCTGGTTGCAAAGATCAAGGATCGCACAGTGAGCCTGAAAACGGGCGACGGCACAAAGGACTCGGACATGGGCCCATTGGTGAGCAAGGCGCATCGCGACAAAGTGTCCTCCTATATCGACGCCGGCGAAGCTGCCGGCGCCTCCGTCGTAGTCGACGGCCGGGCCGTGAAGGCCGACGGCGGAAGTGACGGATTCTGGCTCGGACCGACCCTTCTGGATCACGTCACCACCGACATGAGCGTCTACACCGATGAGATCTTCGGCCCCGTCCTGTCCGTCGTACGGGTCGAGACCTACGACGAAGCCCTCGAACTGATCAACTCCAACCCCTATGGCAACGGCACCGCCATCTTCACCAACGACGGCGGCGCAGCCCGCCGCTTCCAGAACGAAGTCGAGGTCGGCATGGTCGGCGTCAACGTCCCCATCCCCGTCCCCACCGCGTACTACAGCTTCGGCGGCTGGAAGAACTCCCTCTTCGGCGACACACACGCCCACGGCACCGAAGGCGTGCACTTCTTCACCCGCGGCAAGGTCGTCACCACCCGCTGGCTCGACCCCAACCACGGCGGCATCAACCTCGGCTTCCCTCAGAACGACTAAGGACGGCACCATGAGTATTCAGATCGCCTTCCCACGGTTCATGCGAATCGGCGGGGGCACCCTCGACGAAATCGGCGACGTGATCCGCCAACTCGGATTGCAGCGCCCGGTACTGGTGACCGACAAGTTCCTGACCTCGACAGGTGCGTCCGAACGGATCCTGAGCCTCCTGCGCGAAGCGCGCACCACACCAGCCCTGTTCGACGACACCGTTCCCGACCCCACCACCGACTCCCTCGAAACGGGACTCGCCCTACTTGCCGAGCACAACGCCGACTCGGTCATCGGATTCGGTGGCGGCAGCCCGATGGATACCGCCAAGGCACTGGCCGTCCTCGGGGTCCGCGGAGGCCGGATGCGGGACTACAAGGCCCCGCACGTCTACACCGGACCAGCGCTTCCCGTCGTCGCAATCCCGACCACCGCCGGCAGCGGCTCGGAGGCTACACAGTTCACCGTCATCAGCGACAGCGCCACGGACGAGAAGATGCTCTGTCCAGGCCTGTCCTTCCTTCCCATCGCAGCAATCGTGGACTTCGAACTGACAGTGTCCATGCCCCCTCGCCTGACTGCCGACACGGGAGTCGATGCACTTACCCACGCAATCGAGGCGTATGTGAGCCGAAAAGCCAACCCCTTCTCCGACGGCCTCGCACTCGCAGCCGTGCGCACCATCGGCCAGAACCTGCGCGCCGCGTACGAAGACGGCGAGAACAAGCAGGCACGAGAAGCCATGATGCTCGCCGCCACCCAGGCCGGTATGGCGTTCTCGAACGCGAGCGTGGCCCTCGTTCACGGAATGAGCCGACCCATCGGCGCGCACTTCCATGTCGCGCACGGGCTGTCCAACGCCATGCTGCTTCCGGCGATCACCGCGTTCTCCGTCAAAGGCGCCGCATCACGGTACGCAGACTGCGCCAGGGCCCTCGGTGTGGCCACCGAATCCACCGGTGACGGTATCGCTGCGCAGTCCCTCGTCGACTCCCTCGTCGAACTGTGTCGCGACCTGGCTGTTCCCACTCCACGCGACCACGGCATCGACCGCGTTCGCTGGAACGATCTGATCCCACTGATGGCGCAACAGGCGCTCGATTCGGGTTCGCCGGGCAACAACCCGGTTGTGCCCTCTGTCGACGAAATCGCCGAACTGTACGCAGAGGTCTACGGATAGCGTTGATTCGATCCGCGCCCCGCACGCTGCGATGAGTCGGGGGTGAGAGCTCGAGCGGCAGGACCTTTCGGTCCTGCCGCTCAGCCGCACCCCGACCGCCGGCGAACACGCTCCGCAACGATGTCACCCTCGTCATGAACCCATGCACTCAGTCATGACGTGAAAGTCCGGATACAGCATGGAGATACGCGGAAGCTGCACCCTCGATCCGCGTACCCTCAACGATCATCGGCCAGGGCCCGTCCATACTGCTGGCGACGGCAGCGCGGCTGAGGTGACGCTCCCAGAACGCAGCGGACCCGAACTCCGAACGCCACTGCAACGCCGGCAGGGTAAGCCGGTGGAGGGTGTGCTCGTGGGTCGTGCCCATCGCGCCGTGCACTTGGTGGGTGTTGCGCACCACCACGGCCAGCGCCTGTGAGACCACGCTACGGGCCACCGCGACACGAAAGGATGAGAAGTCGCCGGCGGCACGTGCGAGGACGGACTCGGCTGCAGTGTCGACCACGAGATTCTGCACGGACTGGAACCGCGCCAGGGGTCGGCCGAACTGAGTGCGGTCGGTGGTGTGTGCAATCGCCGAAGCCAGCATGCCCTCCATGGCGCCGACGGACTGGATCGCACGGATGAGGGCGCCGCGCAGGACGTAGTCCTCGACGACATGGGTGGCCACAGGTGACCAGGTGACGTTACCGTCGACCCGGACCGACCCGAGGGGCACCTCGGAGATACCCTCGACCGCCTCGACGGTCAGCCGATCGGTGGGCACGTCCGCGACCTCGTAGCCCGCATCGGCCCAGCGTACGCAGACAACGGACCCGGTGGCACCGGCCCAGGGCACACGCCGCGCGAGGCCGTCCGCCCTCAGGACGGCGACGGTCGCTGTGTCCTGCGACGAGTCGTCGATGCCAGCCGCGCGCCGCAAGGGCCCCGCCAACAGATCGGTCTCGGCGAAGGGCACGGCCACGCCGCCAGCGGCGGTGGTTCGCAATAGAGCAGCGGCCTCGACCCAACCCGCCCCGCTGCCCCCGGTCTCCTCGGGTGCGGTCAGCCTGGCCAGTCCGACCGCACCCAAAGTAGCCCACACAGCGGCCGGATCCGGCTCCATGCCCGGTCCCGAGTGCCCGGCGACGAGATCAACCATGAGGTCCTGGAGATCCCGGTCTACGGCAAGGTTGATTGTGATCGCGGTCGTGGTCATCAGCGCATCCCCAGCCCCCGCGCGATCACGCCGCGCAGGATCTCGTTGGTACCGCCGCGGAGCGTGAACCCCGGACGCTGGTGTAGTCCGGCCCTGCACAGAGCCTCGATTTCCGCTTGCCCGTCCATGGTCTCGTCGCCCATCCGGTCAGAGACGTACTCGACGAGGTCGCCTTCCATGCTGGTACCGAGGAGCTTGACCAGGGCGGCGGCGGTGTCGGCCTTCTTCACCCCGTTGAAGGGCTCCGGCAATGTTCTGGCTCAGTGCGTGCAATCCGACCATCCGGGCCACCGACCGTCCTAGGTCGGTGCGCTCGGGCAGCAGTCCCTTTTGGACCGCGCCGATCTCGGTGGCCAGGAGCCGGAATGTGGAAAGGAAACGCTCGGGTCCACTGCGCTCGAAGGCAAGCTCCGAGTTGACCTGTTCCCATCCGTTGCCCAGAGTGCCGAAGACCATGGCGTCGGGAACGAATACCTCGTCCAGAACTACCTCGTTGAAGTGGTGGTCGCCGGAGAGGGAAATGATCGGCCGGATCGTCACGCCGGGGGAACGAAGGTCAACGATGAACTGGCTCAGACCCGCGTGGCGGTTTGCCGTGTCGAATGGTTCCGTGCGGGCCAGCACGATGAATGCCTCAGCGTGTTGGGCCCCTGAGGTCCACACTTTGGTGCCGGTCACGGTCCAACCGCTGTCCGCGCGGGTGCCGCGGGTCCGGACACTGGCCAGATCCGATCCCGAGTCGGGTTCGCTCATGCCTATGCCGAAGAAACACTTGCCCGCAGCGATCCGGGGAAGGTATTCGTGCTTCTGCTCTTCGGTGCCGTATTTCAGCAGCGACGGTGCAATCTGGCGGTCTGCCACCCATTGCGCTGCGACCGGAGCACCGACCGCGAGCAGCTCCTCGGTGACAACGAAACGCTCGAGATGGGTCCGGCCGCGCCCGCCGTACTCGGTCGGGATGGTCATTCCTACCCAACCGTGTTCGGCCAGGCGGCGGGTGAAGTCCTCGTCCCACCGGGTGAGCCAGGTGTCGATGCCGGGTGTCAGTGTCCCTGCCGCGGTTTCTTTCTCGAGAAACGTGCGTACCTCGGCGCGTAGGGCATTCATTTCATCGGTGGTCACCGTCGTCGGTGGCGCGACGGAGGGATTCATAGTGCCTCCATAGGAAGTTCTGTCTGGGGCGATGCCCGAGCTGCTCGGGTAAATTTCACCGACGGCCGGTAAGTGGCGGCCGGTCGGATCGGGGGGCGAACGCCGGCCCCATCTCGAGTGGACACTATCCAGTTCTGGACATCTACGCAATAGAGAATTATCTTACGTAATTATGTATTGGTTGGAGGAGTTCTCCCTGTTGATAGGCTCACGAAATGGCTGACACTCCTGGGACCCCCGGAGCCGTGCCGGTCGAAAAGGTTCCCGGGCGCCCCCGGCACCGCATGGTCGATCGGGTGGCGGCGATCCTCGAACTCGTAGCCCGGTCCGAAAACGGCCTCACCCTCACCGCTATCGCAAGGGCACTCACCGCGCCCGTCAGTTCGGTCCAGGGCCTGATCAACGGTCTCGTCGCCGTCGGCTACCTCGACGAGCGCGACCGGATCTACACCCTCGGCACCGCGCCATATCTTCTCAACGTCATCGCCGGCAGACCACCGGTCACCTCGATCAGCCATGATCAGCTCGAGCAGGTCCACGCCGAGACCGGGCTGACCACCACACTGTCCACGTCTGTCGGTGACGACCTGTTCTACGTCGACCACGTCTCATCCGACCCGCATTACGCATACCTGGCAGAGAACCGGGTGCGCCGATCCCTCCTGCGCACCTCTGCAGGATGGCTCTTGCTGGCTGATCGCGATCAACGTGACATCTGGGCGTACCTCAACTCTCGACCATCCTCCGATGCCGACTTCGTAGAGCGCTTCCTGCACTCACTCGATGAACTCGAGAACACCGGCGTATGCGTGGCACCCGGTGTGGCCGTTGAACATGCAGACGGGGTTTCGGTCGCCCTCCGGGAACGCGGCCGGACCATCGCCACCCTCGGCGTGGTCGGGGTGCGGGAGACCATCGTCGAACGGCAGGACGAACTCGTCGAGATCTGCCTGCGGTATGCCACCAAGTGGGGCTTTCGCTAGCCCGCAACACGGAGCACTCGCTCCTCGAGAAGTGGGTTGCCCCGGCTCGGCGACCGCGTCAACCATGGCCCACTCCACCGTGGTTTCTGTGTGATGCGAACACGAACAAGGGCCATCGCGGTCACCTCGATAGGCCTTCGCTTTCGTGACCAATACTCGACGGCCGAGTGGTTGTCCCCCGGGCGAGCGTGACCCCTTCTCATCGAGATCGGACTCGCCTGCTCGATCTCGCGACCCGCCCCAAACAGAGGGTTGATTCCAGCTGCGCTGCTCGGTCACCGAATCCATAGGGTGCAAAACTCCACGTGGCGCGACTTCCAGATCGACCACTGGATGACTGCGACAGTCGGCTTGGCCCAGCAGACGACTTCGATCGCAACGGAAGAATATGCACCTGAACATGTCTCGCAATCTGTAGCCGCAATCGACGTTGCCGACATGCTTCGAATCCCCGACCGGTCGCAGGGGAACGTCGCGCAAGTACTGCGGAACAGCGAGTTCGCTTCAGCCACTTCGGCGCCGTAGTCCCCTCCGAAAAATCGGACGGAACCCATGGGCCCACGCTCCTCGATGTGCAGCCGGCGCCAAGCCACTCGTCCTACGCCCGCCCCGAGTCCCCCGATCTCACCTGATGCCGACGAAAGCACCCCTGTCCCGATAAGGGACTCCCCCGGCTTCAGAAGAAGCCGTGACCACGTCGCAGAACCGGACCAGCTATACGTATTTGCGTATTTTTCTTTGTAGTTGCGGATTTTTCGGAAGGCCGTTATTGTCGACTCACTCCATCTACGTGACCCATGCCACACCACATACGCAACGAGGTCGCAAACTCCGACAGGCCGTTCGGCCTTCGAAAAGCAAAGCCTGACAACGCCTCTGAAACTCTGCCCCACCTCAATCTCGGAAAGGTCTAGGCCCATGACATCAGCCCATCTCCCTGAGCACGCCACGACGGAAACGCAGGATTACGACGTCATCGTGGTCGGCGGCGGTTTCGGCGGGATCTATCAGCTGCGCCACCTTCGGGACAGAGGGTTCTCCGTGATCCTTCTCGAAGCCAGTGGAGGCTTCGGTGGCGCCTGGAGCCTCAACCGCTACCCGGGCGCGCGAGTCGACAGCCATGCACCCGTGTACCAGTTCACCGATGAATACCTTTGGAAGGACTGGAACTTCTCACAGATGTTCCCGGACCACGAGGAGATGCGGAGTTACTTCAACTACGTCGACTCCAAACTGGACCTGAGCAAGGACTCCCGCTTCAATACCAAGGTCGTCAGCGCGACGTTCGACGAGGACGAGCGGATGTGGACCCTTGTCTCACAGAACGAGGAGAGCTTCCGCGCACGCTTCGTGGTCTTCGCGACGGGGTCCACTACCGAACCCTACATTCCGAATATCCCCGAAATGGACGCCTATCGAGGTGAACTCGTCCACACCGCACGGTGGCGAGACGATATCGACATGACCGGCAAACGAGTTGCCATTATCGGCACCGGCGCCAGCGCAGTCCAAGTCGTTCAGGAAGCCGGCCCTGTCGTCGAGAAACTCACCGTCTTCCAGCGGACGCCGAACCTCTCGTTGCCGATGCACCAGGAGTACCTCGACGACGAGAGGCAGGCAGCCCTGAAGGAAACCATGCCGGATGTGGCGGTCAAGTGTCGCGAAACATTTGCTGCGATCGACTACGAGTTCGATCCCCGAAACGGCGTCGACACGTCCGAGGAAGAGCGCCTCGCGCTGTTCGAACGCCTTTGGAACCAGGGCGGTTTCGCATTCTGGCTCGGGAACTTCTCTGATTATCTCTTCAGCGAAGCAACCAACTCGATGGTCTACGAGTTCTGGAAGAGCAAGATCAAGCCGCAGATCCTCGACCCTGTCAAGGCTGATCTGCTGGTGCCTGACGTAGCTCCGCATCCGTTCGGAGCCAAGCGGCCGGCCCTGCACCAGAACTACTACGAGGTGATGAACCAAGAGAACGTCGAACTCGTCTCCATCCAGGAGACATCGATCACCGGGTTCACGGCAACCGGAATTCGCACATCCGACGGTATCGAGCATGGAGATTTCGATATCATCGTACTCGCAACTGGATTCAACAATAATACGGGTGCGCTCACTTCGATGAAGGTCCGCAACTCCGCTGGCGTCACCCTCGGCGAGAAGTGGAATCAGGGCGTCGACGCTTACCTCGGCGCATTCACGTCCGGATTTCCGAACGCCATGTTCGTGTACGGTCCGCAGAGCCCTGCCGCCTTTGCGAACGGCTCCACGAACGCTGAGCGTCAAGGCGAGGTCATGGTCGAGTTCCTGGAATTTCTTCGGTCGGAAGGTCTTACCCGGTTCGAATCGACCCACGAAGCCGACCAGGCGTGGACCGATCACATCAACGGCACTGATGATATGGCGCTGTTCAAGCATGCAAAGTCCTGGTACAACGGCAGCAACATCCCCGGCAAGAAGCCCCAGATGCTCCAGTATCTCAACGGTCTGCCCATGTACCTGGATTTCTGGCAGAAGGAAAAGGCCGTAGGATACACCGACGGACTGCGGGTATCGTGAGTCTTCACTAAATCAGATCCAACCTCGGAAGAAGTGAATGATGCCTGTCATCAACAGCATTGAACGTGAATGTTTTTTCATAGACGGCCAATGGCGCAAATCTAGTGCTCCAGACCTGACAACGGTGTTCGAGGCAGCAACGGAGCGTCCTCTGGGTGTTGCTGCGATGGGTGGACCAGCGGAAATAAATGCGGCTGTGCACGCCGCGCGGGCCGCACTCCAGCGAGGACCGTGGGGGCGCAGCACCCCTCACGAGCGCGCTGCAGTTATGCGGCGCTTCGCCGACCACCTCGAGCGTCGAGGACGATCGACGGCAGAGCTCGTCAGCCGGCAGACCGGAATGATTTCCTCCTTGTCGGTCAGCACAAGCGCAACGGCGCCGGTAGCGATTCTGCGGTCGATGGCAGAGGTGGTGGAGACACGAACGTTCGAGACACGCCGTCCCAGCAGCATGGGTTCTACGATCGTTCGGGAAGAACCCGTAGGGGTCGTCGGCGCAATCACTGCCTGGAACTATCCGCAGCTGTTGGCGATGGCCAAGATCGCGCCAGCACTCGCTGCAGGATGCACTGTAGTTCTGAAGCCGGCGCCGGAGACTGCGCTCGACGCGTATGTGCTCGCAGAGGCAGCCGAGGAGGCCGGTCTACCACCCGGCGTCCTCAATATCGTTGCCGGGGGCGTTCATGCGGGCAAAGCCCTTGTAGCCCATCCCGATGTCGACAAGATCGCCTTCACCGGTTCCACTGCAGCAGGTCAAGCGATCGGAGAAGTCGCCGGCCGGAGTTTCAAGAGGGTCTCACTGGAGCTCGGAGGCAAGTCCGCAGCCATTGTGCTCCCCGACGCCGACCTCGACGTCTTCGTCAAAAGCCTCAAAGACGCTGTCCTCAAGAACGGGGGGCAAACATGCACCACGAATTCCCGCATCTTGGTTCCCCACAGTCGGTCCAGCGAGATCATCGATGTCCTGGCGTCCTACGTGGATGACTTGGTGATGGGAGACCCACTCGACGAGTCGGTCACCATGGGACCCATGGTAAGCGAGCAGCATCGGGAGCGGGTGAGGAGTTACATCCGCCTGGGACAGTCCGAGGGATTCCGAACGATTCGCGGCGGAGCCGAACCCCCTGAACAGTGCACCCGCGGCTGGTTCGTGTCTCCCACCATCTTCGATGGTGTCGACAATCGCAGTGCACTAGCGCAGGAAGAGATTTTCGGACCCGTCATCTCCGTCATCCCTTATGAGACCGAAGAGGAAGCCATCGACATGGCGAACGATACGCCATTCGGTTTGGGAGGAGTCGTCTTCACCAAGGACACCGAACATGGCTTGAACCTCGCGTCACGTATTCGATCCGGCACCGTTGGAGTGAACTACTACTCCTTGGATACCGGTTCCCCGTTCGGTGGTGTGAAGAACAGTGGAGTCGGCCGCGAATTCGGACCCGAGTCTCTGGACTTCTACCTCGAGTACAAATCGATATACGTATAGGATACGCAACGCTCGCCGGCCCTCTCCATCTCGCACTCGATAGTGCGCCTAGCCAGAGACTTCATCCCGATGGAAGGACCGCGTAACAACACAAAGCATGCACGTAATCTTCAGCGTCGCAAGGGTGTGCCCACAGTTACTGTTTGCTGACGCTCACCGAATTCGAGCCCGTGTAGGTATCCCGCGATCGGTTCGGCCGAGGAAAGCTTACTGCCAGGCGGCCGGGAGAGCGTCCACGCCTTAGTTCCATCGCTCGCCGCTCGACGCGAAACTATCGTCGCCTACCAACGGCTGGTGCAGGTCAGCAATGCCGAAGATATTCCGTTCATGCTTTGTCCTTCCCTCCGGAGGCCAGCGACTTCCAACCGCACAGAATGAGCAATCATGCCTGAATCCTCATCTGCCATCCTCCCGGCCGAGACTCGAGATTCCGCTTCCGAGACCCTGCGTCCACGGACCGGCGCACTCACCGACATCCGGGTCGTCGATCTTTCGCGAGTACTGGCCGGCCCGCTGTGCGCGCAAGTGCTCGCCGACCACGGTGCCGACGTGATCAAGGTCGAACCACCTACTGGCGACGACACACGCAGCTGGGGGCCACCTTTCGTCAAGGATGACCACAGTGCCTACTTCGATGGCTTGAACCGCAATAAGCGCAACATCAGTGTGGATCTGCGTACCGGGGCCGGCCAACAACTGCTGCGCACGATGCTTGCCGAAGCTGATGTCGTCATCGAAAACTTCAAAGCGGGCACCCTCGCGAAGTGGGACTTGGCGACGACGTGCTCGCCGCTGAATTCCCGCGCCTCGTGCACTGTCGAATCACCGGGTACGGCGTCGATGGGCCGCTCGGTGGCGCTCCCGGTTACGACGCAATCCTCCAGGCCCTCTCAGGTTTGATGAGCATCAACGGTGAGCCCAGCGGCGATGCCATGCGGATCGGGATCCCTCTGGTCGACATCATCACGGGTCTGAACGCCGTGAACGGCATCCTCATGGCGCTCCACGTGCGGCAAAATACCGGACGCGGGCAACTCGTGGATCTAGCACTGCTCGACAATGCTGTATCCATCCTGCACCCCCACGCCGGCAAGTGGTTTGCCACTGGTGTCCCGCCGGAACGGACGGGCGTGGCACACCCGACGATCTGCCCCTATGAAACGTTCACCTGCACAGATGGCCCCTTTTTCATCGGTGCAGGCAACGACCGGCAATTCCGCGCTCTGGCCGTGGCGCTCGACGCTCCCGACCTGGCTGACGACCCGAGATTCACCACCAACTCCGACCGGATGGCAAACGCAGCACAACTGCGCGACATCCTCGGCGGCCTCGTCAACACCTGGCAGCGCGAGGCTTTGGCGGACCAGCTACGTCTAGCTGGCGTACCGTCGGGGTCGGTGAACAATGTCGGAGAGGCCCTCTCGCTACCGCAGGTCCGTCACCGCGAGATGGTGGTCGAGTGTGATGGCTATCGGGGTCTCGGCGTACCCGTAAAGCTCGCTGGGTCCCCCGGTGCTGTGCGGTTCGGGCCGCGTGACCGTGGCGCCGATACCGACGCTGTACTGACAGAACTCGGCCTTCTCGAAGACGATATCGAGCAACTGCGCGCCGCCGGGGCACTGCCAGAGTAGCGGCTTACCTACACGGCGGATCTTGTCGATGCCTATCAGCAGAGCTCGTTCCACGCGCAACTCCTGGCAAGGTTACGACAGTATGCAAGCCAATGCCGGGGCCGGCCGTTCAACGCCGATCACGTTCTCTTCGTTTTGTATTCGTCGTCGTCCACCAGCAGGTGTTGCACAATAGGACACTGTTGACCTCATCCCTACTTTTAACGTTCTGAGGTGCGCATTCATCTGAATATCCGCACCATTTCACATCCCGTATCCCACTCAAGGAGTGACCATGGCCCTGTTCGCTGTTATCTGGTCGTACACCACTGATGCGTCCGTCAAAGAGGCTGCCCATGCCGACCACCTGGTCTTCGTCAAGGACGCGGCCGCCCGAGGCGTGCTGCAGGAAGCGGGCGCCTGGGCCGATGGCGCCGGCGCTCTGCTCGTGTTCAAAGCGGACAGCGAAGACGACTTGCGTTCCCTGCTCGCCGAGGACCCCTATGTCACGCAGGGTGTTGTCGTAGACCAGAGCATCTACCAGTGGAAGCCCGTCATCGGGGTTGCGTCCATCAGGATGGTGTACGAGCCGGAACCAAACGAACTGATC
>NZ_JADZGH010000226.1:0-12108 GCF_015865005.1 Rhodococcus sp. CX | reverse complement strand
GGGTAGGGCGGGACTCGGCTGGGAATGGGACAACTGCTCCCGCTTGTGCTTCAGGGTGATGTCTGCACCGTCTGCTGTTGCCGAGGGCTTGCGAGAAGATACTCTACCAATGAACTATTGATTGAGGAAGTGAACCGGATCGGAGGTGGAAAGCCCCGGTCTCGAGCTGGAGGTGCGCAATGATTCTCACTCTGGTCCGCCATGGAGAGCCGGTGCGGGATGCTACCGGCACGGTGGCTGCCGACCCCCCTCTGAGCTCGGTCGGACGACTTCAGATGGAAGCGGCGCGAGCCCTGGTCCGGGCCGACGGATACGACGCGGTCTACTGCTCTCCGCTTCGCCGAGCCAGGGAGAGCGCTGAAATCGTGGCTCCGGGTGCGGTTGTGCGGGTGGACGCCGACCTGGCGGAATTCGATCGGAATACCGAGCGGTATCTCCACTGGGAAGACGGCGCCGAGGTCTACGGGGCCTACCTGGCGGGAGATCTGTCGCCCTGGGGTACCACGCTCGAGGAATTTCGGGGCCGCGTCCTGGGTGTGGTCGAGCGGATGCGTACCGAAGCCGGCGTTCCGCGAGTGCTGGCGGTGACTCACGGCGGAGTCGTGAACAACTTCTTCGCGATGCTCCTCGGATCCCCCCAGGTCGCGTTGTTCCAACCGGCGTACGGCTCGGTGAACCGATTCCGGTACCACCCGGAGGAGGGATGGACACCGTTGGAGCTCAACGCTTCCGGTGTTCGCACACCCTGAATATGAGGTCTACTTCACAATAGTCTATTAATCAAGTAATCTCGGTGGTCAGTCGCCCGAACAGAGGAGGGCAGGGTGGAACTCGCACTCGTCCGGCACGCGGAGCCGGATCGTCCCGAAGATCAAGAACTTCGTCGAGATCCGGGACTCAGCACGGCCGGTCGTGAGCAGGCGCGGGCGCTCGCGCATCGCCTCCGGCGGGGGACCTGGAGTGCGCTGTATGCCTCCCCGCAGCGCCGCGCCTCGGAGACGGCAGCGGTGATTGCAGATGTCCTCGGTCTCGAACCGCGGATCGCCGCAGGCCTTGCCGAGTTCGACTATGGACGTCCATACATCCACCTCGAGGACCTCATGAGGACCGGCAACGACATGATGGCAGCCTTCCGGCGCGAGGACTTCTCGGCCTACGGCACCGACGCCGAGACGATCCGTCACAACAGCATCGAAGCGATCGAGTCGATCATCGCGGAACATCCTGGAAAACGAGTGGTCGTGGTGACCCACGGCGCCGTGATCAACTCCTTCGTGGGTAGCTTCCTCGGCTCGAAGAAGCTGGTCTTCCACCACCCGACCTATACGGGTGTCACCCAGGTGATGGCGAGCCGTCGCGGTGACCGAGAGATCACCTGTCTCAATGACTCAACCCACCTGCGCTTGCCGTGGCCGGCGCTGTGCGAACAGGAAATGCGATGAGCAACATGGATTTCGAAGTCATCGTCATCGGATCCGGCCTGGCAGGTCTGGCATCCGCACTCACGGCAATCGAGAACGGTTGTAAGGACGTGCTCGTCGTCGAGGCCGAAAGTGTCCTCGGCGGCTCCACCCGCCTGTGCGGTGGGGTTGTAATGGGCAGCCGGAGCCGGCTGCAGCAGGCCGCCGGTATCGAAGACGCCGAAGACGACATGTTCAAGGAGTACATGGCGATCAATATCTGGGACGTCTCGGCCGGACCGGTCGAGCGTTGGGCCGCCCGCAGCGGCGAGACCATCGACTGGCTCCAGGACAACGGCGTCCCGTTCTACGAGCGCCTGATCTTCAGCGGAGACGACCGGCGCCCCCGTGGACACTGCGTGGAGGGCGGCGGGCAAGCAATCGTCGACGCGCTGGTATCGAAGTGCCGCGAAGCGGGCGTCGAGTTCGCGTTGGGCAACCGCGTAGACGAGCTGGTCTACACCGACGGCCGCGTCACGGGAGTGCGCTCGGGCAGCGAAGACCTCACGGCCGGCGCCGTGATCGTCGCGACAGGCGGATTCGGTGCCAACCCGGAGCGCCTCGCCGAGCACTACCCCATCGCCTGGGTACCGGGGGAGACCTTCTACATCGGCAGCGAGGGTGCGCGAGGCGACCACCTGAAGTTCGCCGACCAGGTCGGAGCTCAGCTCACCGGCGAGAACCGGGGTCTGCGCATGCTCAATCCCGGTGTCGACACCATGCACGAGGCATTCCTGCCGGGGTGGACGGTGCTCCTGGACAAGCGTGGCCGTCGATTCTGCGACGAGACCGCCCCGTACGGCATCCTCGACAGTCTGCTCAAAGCTAGGGACAACGTTGGGTATGTCGTATTCGACGACGCGGCACTCAGGCCCCCGGCCGAACTCGCGGAGCGTTACGGAGATGCGTACAAGCAGGTATGGCCGAACCACGCGAAGTTCAAGCCCAAGCACTACACCGCCGACGTGATCGAGCAGTACAAGGACCACGAACGGATTCATATTGCCGAGTCGCTGGACGCCCTTGCGGATTCGGTAGGGATCCCGGCGGAGGACTTCTGCGGCACCATCGCTCGCTACAACCATCTCGTGGCAGCCGGTGAGGACACCGACTTCGGCAAGGCCGGCCGCTTTCTCAACCCGATCTCGACGGCGCCGTTTTACGCCGTCGAGGTACGGCCCACTGCGATCGCGCACACCGGATTCGGTATGCGGATCGACGACCACGCGCGCGTAGTCGGTGTGAACGGGAGCCTGATCGAAGGCCTCTACGCAGCCGGGGAATGCACCGGCGGGATCGTCGGTCCGACCTATTCCGGGTCGGGTAGCTCGCTTGCCAGCGCCGCCGGCGTCGGTCGGATGGCGGGCGAATCCGCCGCGGAGTACGTGGGGAGGGTTCGGGGATGACCACGCGGACCACTCGAGAAGACACCGTGCTGTTCGCGCCTCGCGCACAGCCATCCGACCCCGCCGCGACGCTGCAATTGGTATACGACCGCCAGCAGATCATCGAAGTGTTGCACCGTTATGCGCGAGCGATCGATCGTTGCGATATCAAACTGCTCGAGTCCGTCTACCACGAAGACGCTACGGACGCACACGGATCTTTCGACGGGAATGCGCACGAGTTCGCAGCTTTCATGGTGCCGCGCCTTGCGGAGCAGACCACTTACAGCATCCACCATGTGACCAACGAACTGGTCGAGGTCGACGGAGACCGAGCGATCGCCGAATCCTGTTTGCTCGGCTACCACCGGATCCCCGGCGGAAGAGACTCGGTGGCGCGGTTCTTCGGAGACGAATATGCCGACCGGGCGGAGGCCGACGGAACTCTCGAAGGGGAACACGAATATCTCACCGGGGGGCGCTACCTCGACAAACTGCTCAGGCGCGACGGCGTCTGGCGGATCTGGCGCCGCCGAATCACCGTGGAGTGGAACCAATGCCAGCCCTCACGAATGGTGATCGAGGGCGGACGCTCGAAGTACAACCTCCCCGGCAGTCGAGATCTCGGCGACCCCAGCTACCGCCTGAACTTCGAGTCCTTCGACGAATGAACAGGGAGTGACATGAACACCCAGAAGCCGGTGCCCCCACCCGAGGCACTGAAGCGGATGTACCACCTGATGCTGACCACAGCTCTGGCCGACCAGAAGTCGAGTGCGGAGGCGAAGGCAGGACGGCTCGCGGCCGCGTTCTACCCGGTGCGCGGCATGGAGGCGGTGTGTGCCGCTCTCGGTGAGGTTCTGACCCCGGACGACCGGATGGTTTCGACCTACCGCAATCTTGGTGACGCCTTGGCCAAGGGCGTGCCCCTGCGTTCGATCATGGCCGAGCTGTACGGCCGCACAGCGGGTACCTCACGGGGCAAGGGCGGCCCCATGCATCTGCAGGACCAGTCTGTGGGATTCACCGCCACGACCGGGGTGGTCGGGTCCGGGATGCCGATCGCTGTCGGTCTCGCCATGGCCGCGCAGTTGGACAACAGCGGATCTGCCACAGTAACCACGTTCGGAGACGGCGCCACATCCATTGGGGCATATCACGAGTCGATGAACTTCGCGGCTCTGTGGAAACTACCTCTCGTCTTCGTCTGTCAGAACAACCAGTGGGGCGAGCACACACCGATCCACAAGTACGCACCTTCCACGGAACTCGCCGAACGAGCGGCGTCGTACGGCATGGCCACCCGCAAGGTGGACGGCTTCGATCCCCTGGCTTGCCTCGCTGCTCTCGAGGAGGCCGTGGAACGGGCGCGCCTGAACGAGGGTCCGACGTTCCTCGAGTTCGTGCACTACCGGCTCACCGGACACACCGGTACCGCGGACTACAGCTACGTACCCAAGGACGAACTGGCGAAGGCGATGGAGCGCGATCCCGCCCCCACCTTCCGCAAGTGGCTTCTCGACAACTCCGTCTTCACAGAAGAACAGATCACGGCGATCGAGACCGAGGTTCGCGCGTATGTCGACGAGGCGTTCAGCTTTGCCGAGAAATCTTCCCTTCCTGAACCGGACGAACTCTTCACAGACGTGTTCGCCGACTCTTCGTTCGTGAGGAGCCTGACCGATGCCTGAGACCGTGATGACGATGGCAGCCGCGATCAATTCCGGCTTCCACTGCGCGATGGAGGCCGACGACAAGATCGTCGTTCTCGGTGAAGATGTGGAAGAGCCCATCGGTGGGGTGTTCAAGACCAGCAAGGGATTGTCGACCCGCTTCGGCACGAACCGCGTGCGTTCCACGCCCATCGCCGAAGGCACGATCGCCGGTGCCGCGGTCGGACTCGCGCTGGGTGGGTACCGGCCGGTCGCAGAGATCATGTTCTTCGACTTCGTGACATTGACGCTCGACCAGGTGCTCAACCACGCCGCGAAGTTCCGCTACATGAGCGGCGGAGCGACCCCGGCACCCCTCACCATGACCACCACAATCGGTACCAGCCACTTCGGTGCTCAACATGCCCAGTCACTCGAGGCGTGGTTCATGCACACCCCCGGCATCAACGTCGTGATGCCGTCCAACGCCGCGGATGCCAAGGGACTGCTGCAGTCGTGCCTTACCTCCCCGGACCCGTCCCTTTTCATCCAGCACTCCAGCTTGCTCTACAGCCAGAAGGGGCCGGTGGACGAGGGGACGTACACAGTGCCGCTCGGTCAG
Source organism: Rhodococcus sp. CX (assembly GCF_015865005.1). Taxonomy (NCBI): domain Bacteria; kingdom Bacillati; phylum Actinomycetota; class Actinomycetes; order Mycobacteriales; family Nocardiaceae; genus Rhodococcus; species Rhodococcus sp. CX. Next base: position 6,989 of record NZ_JADZGH010000226.1, on the reverse strand, counting down.
GCAGCGACAGTGCGGCCCGGCGAGGACATCACCATCGTCACTTACGGAACGGGTGTGGGGCTCTCTCTCGACGCGGCGCAGGAGTTGACCGGAGCCGGGATCGAGGCCGAAGTGATCGATCTGCGCTCCTTGATCCCTCTGGACTTCGATACAGTGTTGGCCTCGGTCGAGCGCACACGACGCTGCGTCGTCATCCATGAAGCAACCCAATTCCTCGGCCCTGGAGCCGAAATCAGTGCACGCATCCACGAGGAGCTCTTCGGTGAGTTGCTTGCACCGGTTGGCCGGGTCGGCGCTGCGTTCACGCCGGTACCGTTCTCCAAGGCGCTGACGAATCACCCGACGGTGGATCGTGTCGTCAAGAAAGTGCAGGACCTGTGCGGGGCGTAACAGGGCCGATCGGCGTGCCGGAGCAGTTGAACCTGCCGTCGGTGAGGAACTTTCGGGACGTGGCCGGCCACGGTTACAAGACGGCACACGGCTCGATGAGGCAAGGACGGGTGTTCCGGTGCAATTCCTTCCGAGTGTCCGATGATGACCTCCTCGTGCTCGGTACCCTCGGGATCGTCGCGATCTACGACCTGAGGGGACAGGACGAAATCGACCGGCTTCCCGATACTCCCCTCCCGGGAGCGAAGTGGCATCACACTTGGGTCCCCGGGCTGAGCAGGGAGGTGATGGCATCCCTCGATACCGCCGACCAGATGCGTCAGGCGATGGTGGACCATTACCGTGGCTTCGTCAGCGACCCGGGAAAGAGAGCCGGCTTCTCGACGGCACTCGCGGCTATGGCGCAGAGCGACGGGGCTCATGTCTTCCATTGCTCCGAGGGGAAGGATCGGACCGGGTGGTTGGCGATGTTGCTCCAACGCCTGGTCGGAGTTTCGGAGACCGACATCATCGCCGATTTCCTGCTCACGAACGAACTGATGGCCGGTAACGGTCCCTCGCTCGTTCTGGCCCGACGGCATTTCGGTGACAGACCACTGGACTTCTTCCGGCCTGCGATGATTGCTGATCCTGCCTACCTGGAGGCCGGGATGAGTCAATTGGTGGAGGATTACGGTGATGTCGAGCGCTACCTGGGTGAAGGCCTCGGTCTGACCGATGACCACCTGGTCGGGCTGCGTCGGCTGCTCGGGGAGGACGAATGACAACCACGGCGGACGGCAAGACCGCGTTCGTCGTCGATCGCTCCGACGGCATTGCCCTCGTCACGTTCAACCGTCCGGATCAACTCAACACTCTGAGTCGGCGGACCGTCGTCGACCTGTGTGATGCGCTCGACGGACTCGAAGATGACGATTCCGTGCGGGCAATCGTCTTCACCGGGGCCGGTCGAGCATTTTCGGCCGGAGCCGATCTGTCCGGCGGGCCCGGTACGTTCCGGGATCGCAGGGACGGCGCCCGCCCCGACGGAACCGGGTCGGATACTCCGAGCCGGGACTTCGGGGGGATCCTCGCGTTACGACTGTTCGCCTGTACGAGGCCCCTTGTTGCCGCGATCAACGGCGACGCGGTGGGTCTCGGCGTGACCTTGACATTGCCGATGGACGTCCGGATCGTCGCCGACGGTGCCAGGTTCGGGTTCGTCTTCTCTCGGCGTGGGATTGTGCCCGAAGCCTGCTCCAGCTGGTTTCTGCCGCGCATTGTCGGGATCAGCCGCGCGATCGAGTGGACGACGAGCGGACGACTCGTCGGTGCTGCAGAAGCACTCGAGGCGGGTCTCGTCCGTGCGGTCGTACCCGCTGGAGATGTTGTCTCCGTGGCATCGAGATATGCGGCCGAGATGGTCGAGGCGGGCGCGCCGACCTCGGTGGCGGCCATCCGGAATATGATGTGGCACGGACTCACTCAGTCCCACCCTGTCGGAGCTCACAGAGTGGAATCCGACCTGGTCCGGAAACTGGGATCCGGACCTGATGCCGCGGAGGGGATTCGAGCGTTCATCGACAAGCGTCCGGCACAGTTCCCGACGCCGGTGACGGAAGGCATCCGTCCCTTCCGGAAGTGGTGGCCGGAGATCGCGTTCTGATGCAGTTGCAAGGGCAGGCAGCGTTGGTCGTCGGAGGCACCTCCGGAGTCGGTGAAGCGACCGCTCGCCGGCTTCTCGGCGAAGGGTGCAAGGTCGTCATCACCGGTCGCGATGCCGTGAAGGGGAACAGGACCGCTCAGCGCCTCGGCGCCGTGTTCTGCTGCGCCGACGCGCGCGACGTCGACACGATGATCACGGCCGTCGACACCGCGGCGGAGTTGGGTGCCTTGCGGGTGCTGGTGCACTGTGCGGGAGTGGGTCATGCCCGCCGGACCATCGGTCCGGACCTGGCCTATTCTTCGGCGCATTCACTGGACGATTTCCGGGAAATCGTCGAAGTCAACCTCGTCGGGACCTTCAACGTGGTTCGACTTGCAGCTTCCGCGATGGCTCGGACGGAGCCGGACGAGCAGGGCCAACGCGGTGCCATCGTGCTGACGTCGTCACTGGCCGCGACTGTCGGCCAGACCGGTCAGGTGGCGTACGCCGCATCCAAGGCCGGTCAATTGGGCATCTTGCGTCCGCTGGCGCGTGATCTGTCGTCCGTCGGAATTCGAGTCAATGCCATTGCCCCGGGCGGGCTCGACACGTCGATCTACGGTCCGGACGGGCCGTCCGTCGAGCTGCGGCGGGCGTTGGCCGAGGCGGCGATATTTCCGCGCCGGATGGGGCGAGCAGACGAGTTCGCTTCGCTGGCTGTAGAGCTCTTGTGCAATGACTACATGAATGCTACTGCGGTCGAATTTGCCGCCGGCACAGTACAACTCCCGCGCTGACCACAACGGAATCCGGTGTCGATCCGTGGTCCGCGTGGTACCTGAAGCTTCATTGATCTATAGTCTAGAAGTAGACTAACTACGAATGCGGGATTTTCCGCGGGAGTGAGAAGGCGCATGCACGATGCATCACGAAGCCAGGCGTCCGGCCCGTTGTCGGGGCTGAAGGTTCTGGAGATGGGCGGGATCGGTCCGGGACCGTTTGCTGCGATGCTTCTCGCGGACATGGGCGCCGACGTCGTGCGGGTCGACCGGCCCGGTCCCGATTCCGGACTGGGCGCCACCGACACCCTGAGACGCGGTCGGCGCTCGGTAATGCTCGATCTTTCGGACCCGGAGGCGGTGCATGTGCTCTTGGACCTGGTGTCCAAAGCCGACGTCCTGCTCGAAGGCTTCCGACCCGGTGTGGCCGAGCGACTGGGAATCGGTCCGGAAGACTGCCTCGAGCGAAATCCTCGCCTGATCTACGGACGGATGACAGGGTGGGGCCAAACGGGGCCGTGGTCGCAGATGGCCGGGCACGACATCAACTACCTGGCACTGACCGGGGCCTTGCATGCCCTCGGCAGAGAGGGGCAGGCGCCCGCGGTCCCGGTCAACCTTCTCGGTGACTTCGGTGGTGGCTCTACGTATCTCGTCATGGGCGTGCTCGCTGCTCTGTGGGAGAGTCGGTCCTCGGGTCGTGGACAAGTGGTCGATGCGTCGGTCGTGGACGGTGCGTTGTCGCTGACGACCATGTTGCACGGGATGCTGCACGCCGGTACCTGGCGTGACGAACGCGGCGTGAATCTCTTGGACACCGGGCGACCGTGGTACGACGTGTACGAAACGGCCGACGGGCAGTGGATGACCGTCGGTGCGCTCGAATCGAAGTTCTACGCGAAATTTGCCGAACTGCTGGGACTTCCCGAAGAGTTCCGCCGCCGGCCACGACAGGATCGCTGGGAGGAGCTGCGTCGCTGCATCGCCGAGAGGTTCCGCGCTCGTACGAGAGACGAGTGGAACCACATTTTCGCGGGCACCGACTCCTGCGTGGCTCCCGTGCTGAGTTTGAGGGAGGCGGCCGAGCACCCGCAGATGCGCGAACGGAATGCCTTCGTCGAGGTTGCCGGAGTACGGCAGCCTGCTCCGGCTCCTCGGTTCGGCCGCACACCCGGTGCAGTGCAGAGACCACCCGCCCGAATCGGAGAACACACTCTGGAGGTGCTCCTGGAATGGGGAGTTCCCGAGCCCGGCAGAGTGATTCACCAGGAAGCTGCCCAGCCGGAGAAGATCGACACGGCCGCGACTGCGTGACTCGCGCTGCGGTCGCCGAAGACAGGTCACGGAAACGAGGATGAGTCGAGTGTTCACCACGGACTTCACTACAACGTTCGGCATCGAGCACCCCATCGTGTGCGGAGGAATGACTGCGGTAGGTACCGCTGATCTGATCGGTGCTGTGGCAAATGCCGGAGCTCTCGGCTTCCTGTCGGCTCTGACGCAACCGACTCCCGAGGCGCTGGTCAAGGAGATCGGGAGATGTCGTGATCTGACGGACAAGCCTTTCGGGGTCAACCTCACCATTCTTCCCACGATCGATCCCGTCCCCTACGACGAGTATCGCGACGCGATAATCGACAGCGGCGTGAAGATCGTAGAGACAGCAGGCAGCAATCCCAAGCCGCATCTACCGGCCCTGAAAGCTGGCGGAGTGAAGGTGATTCACAAAGCCGTGACCGTCCGGCACGCTGTGAAGGCTCAGGAACTCGGCGTGGATGCTGTCAGCATCGACGGTTTCGAATGTGCCGGGCACCCGGGTGACGACGACGTACCGGGTCTCGTGCTCATACCGGCGGCAGCACGCAAGCTCTCCATCCCGATCATTGCAAGTGGTGGATTCGCCGACGGGGCCGGCTTGGTCGCGGCACTCGCGCTGGGAGCATCGGCCGTCAACATGGGGACCCGATTCGTCGCAACCGACGAGGCGCCCGTGCATATCAACGTCAAGAATCAAATCGTCGAGAACGACGAGCGCTCGACGATCTTGGTGTTCCGCGAGTTTCACAACACTGCCAGGGTCGCCCGCAATGCGATTTCGGAGGAGATCGCGCATATTTCGCAGCAGATCGGTGCCACGTTCGAGGATGTCGCACACCTTGCATCCGGCCGACGTGGCCGGGTTCAGGTTCTGGAGAATGGCCTGGTGGACGACGGCATGTGGTGGGCGAGTCAAGCCCAGGGACTCATCCATGACATTGTTTCGTGCGAAACCGCCGTCGACCGCATCGTGTCCGAGGCCTCGGCGCTGCTGAACGACAAGCTCGCGTCGATGCTGAACTGATGCCGATGACAAACCGGACAGATGCCGTTGCCCGGCTGCATGGGCACGTAATCGTGCAACGGCGATGTCGCGGTTACCGGTGAATCGTGCCGGCGCGTCCTTGACGGACGCGCCGGCACGATTTCTCTGTCAGACGGCGCGTCCGGCAGCAGCTTCGGTTGCGCGGTCCCGGCCGAGAAGGCCGATCATTTCTTCGTGGAGTTCGAACCACACCGTGTGGTAGCTGTCGATTATGGGGCGCGCAACGTAGGTGTAGTTGCCTCGGCGCACTTCGTCCATCGCCACACCGAAGCGTGTGGGGTAATGGGTGAGTCGCGGCACTACATCCGTAAGTGCCGAGAGCCATCCGGTGAAGCCGTCGTGCAGTTCTTCCAGTTCGTTGATGATCGCCGCGTCGTATGCTGCGTCGTTGTGGTCGTTGGGCGTGGTCTCGTCGATCATCTGCCAGCGGGTGAGTAGCGACTTCAACGCCGAATTGAAGGGGTCGAACTCTTCGTACAGTAGCTCGAGGCGTTCGGTGTCGAGGGTGCCGCGTTCTTCGGCGGTCAGTTCTGCCAGCTTCTGCTTTCCGTCAGCCGTCAGGCGAAGGAAGGTGCCCTTGTGCATGCAGCGGCCGGCCTCGACATGACTGGTGACGAGTCGGGAGACCAGTTCCGGGTCCTCTACGAGTATTGCTGGAAGAGAGTCGGTTTCGATTCTTCCCTTCAATCGGAGAGCCTGGAAGAGGTTGATGTCTCGTGCTGTAGTGGGCGGATTGTTCATCAGCTCGACCTCGCTTCGGGCATGGCACCAATGATCGGCGCATGAATTATATGGTAGTAGAGTATTTTCTGAAGCGTAGTGGATCACGTCCACGATGGCCAGTGTCGACTCGGGCGATTGTGCGGTAGGGAGCCCGCTTTCGCTGGCCGCGCACGCCATACTCACCGAAGGTCTCGATCGTCGGATGCTCGATCAATTGGGTATCCAGTTCTGCGACGGCCACTTCGGACTGTGCACTCGAAGGAGACCTGACATGGCCGACAAGCGCCTCCCCGCAACGGCTCGTGCGGCTGCGCTCACGGAGGAAGAGAAGCTCGATCCGATGCGGTGGATCAAGTTCTATTGGGAGCAGCAGGTCGCTGATGACCCTTACCCGTTCCTCGCGATGAGCTCGGTGCTTCGCCTTCATCAGTTGATGACGTCCATGCTGGAGCGGGAGCTGAAACAGAACTTCGAACTGAACCTGACGGACTATCTGATGCTCAAGACATTGCAGATGAGCGACACCGGTACTCGACTTCTCAGCAGAGTGGCATGGCACTTGCTCGTTCATGCAACGACCGTGACGATTGCAGCCGACCGGCTGGAATCACGTGGCCTACTGGAGCGCCGTGTTCACCCTCGTGATCGCCGCGCGACCTGCGTGACGATTACGGAGGAGGGTCGCAGAGTCGTGGACGAGGCTACGTCCGCTCTGGAGGCGAATTGCTACGGAATGCCCGGCCTCACGCCGGAGCGAGCACGGGCGCTCGTCGAACTGGTGGCTCCGCTGCGAAAATCCGCCGGAGACGTCGACCGCGCGCACTGAGTCCTGTGGATGGTTGCGGTCGTCGTGCCGAATTCGGTCGCCGCGGCGTGGCGTGGGTTGCCGAAGAGCGCGGCTACACCCAATCATCTCCACTAGTCTATAGTTTATCAATAGAGTAAATGGTCGTGGCGATGGTCCTGTTCCGCGCTCGCAGACGTGGCCGGATGAAGGCACCGATTGTTATCGCTACAAGAATGGAACGGTAGTTCTCCCATGAACGACTTGCGATCTGCTTCTCGTCCCCTTCGCGTCGCCATCGTCGGTGCCGGCCCCGCCGGTATCTAC
>NZ_JADZGH010000225.1:17713-22951 GCF_015865005.1 Rhodococcus sp. CX | reverse complement strand
GATCCGGACACGACCGCGGCGATCGAGGCGCAGTCCGGGACCCCGGTGACACCGAGCACGACGTCGAGCCCCGCCCCGCCGGACACTGCCCCGCCGGACACCGCCTCGTCGAGGAGGACGACTGCGGCACCGGTCTTGAGGACGGCCCACACGGCGGCGGTGCGGTCCACCGAGCGCGGCATCCGGATGCCGACCCGGCTTCCGGCGCCGATTCCGCGGCCGAGCAGGAACCGGGCCGCACGCGACGACCTCGCGTCCAGCTCGGCGTAGGAGACCTCGTCCTCGCCGTCCGCGAGCGCCGGAGCCTCCGGGTCGGACTCGACGGTGGCCATCAGCACCGACACCAGGTTGCGGGCCGTGGCCCCCGACTCGGATTCCGTGTCGGTGGTGCGGGACTGGAACTGTGCGCGTTCGGCGGCACCCATGATGTCGATGTCGCCGACGGTCACGTCGGGCTTGGTGACGACCGCCTCCACGATCCGGATGAACCGCTCGGCGAACCGCTCGACGGTGGAGGCGTCGAACAGGTCGGTGGCGTAGGTGAACCCGGCGATCAGCTCGTCCGGGTCGCCCGCGTCGTCGTAGGTGCCCTCGAGAGTCAGCATCAGATCGAACTTGGCCGCGACCTCCCCGGTGTCGAGGCCGCTGATCGTCAGGCCCGGCAGCTCGAAGGACACCGGCCGGAAGTTCTGCAGCGACAACATCACCTGGAAGAACGGGTGACGTCCCGACGACCGTGCCGGATCGAGAACCTCGACGAGACGCTCGAACGGCACATCGGCGTTCGCGAATGCCGACAGGTCCGTTTCCCGGGCGCGGTCGACGAGCTCACCGAACGACCGGGACGGATCGACGTCGGTGCGCAGCACCAGCGTGTTGACGAACATGCCGATCAGGTCGTCGAGTTCGGGTTCACCGCGTCCCGCGACACCGGTGCCGACCGCGATGTCGCGGCCGCCGGTGAGCCGTGCCAGCAGGACCGCCAGCACCGCGTGCACCACCATGAACATCGACGTGTTGTGGGCGCGCGCGAGTTCGGTCAGCCCGCGGTGCAGCTCGGGCTCGAGCGTGAACGCGTGGTACGCGCCCGCCATGGACGGCATCGCCTGCCGCGGCCGGTCCGTGGGCAGCTCGAGATCGTCGGCCAGTCCGGCGAGAGCCTCCCGCCAGTAACCGAGCTGTGCCGAGATCTGCGAGTCCGGCTCGTCCTCGGTGCCGAGGACGGCCCGCTGCCACAGCGCGAAGTCGGCGTACTGCACCGGCAGCGGCGCCCATTCCGGCAGGCGTCCCGCGGCCCGCTCGGTGTACGCGACCATGACGTCACGGGTCAGCGGACCGAGCGAGAAGCCGTCGCCGCTGATGTGGTGCATGACCAGCACGAGGACGTGTTCGGTCTCGTCGACCGCGAACAACCGGATCCGGACCGGAATCGCCTCGGTCACATCGAATCCCGCCGACGCCAGGTCTCGGACCCGGTCGGGCAGCTCGTCGGCGCCGACCCGCTCGGGGGTCAGGTCCGGCAGGGCGTCGGCGACCGGCAGCACCACCTGGTACCCGCTGCCGTCGCGTTCGGGATAGACGGTGCGGAGGATCTCGTGCCGGCCGATCACGTCGCCGACCGCGCCCTGCAGCGCCGCCACATCCAGCGTGCCGGACAACCGGATCGCCAGCGGGATGTTGTAGGACCCGGAGGCCGGATCGAACCGGTTCAGGAACCACATGCGCTGCTGCGCAAGCGAGAGCGGCACGATCTCGGGTCGCGGACCGGCCGTGAGCGGCGCACGGCCACCACCGCCGGCGAGCCCTTCCAGCCGGGCCGCGAGAGTCCCGACGGCCGGCGCCTCGAACAGTTCCCGGACCGGGACCGTGGTGTCGAGTGCCGCGCCGAGCCGAGCCGCGACCTGCGTCGCGATCAGCGAGTTGCCACCGAGATCGAAGAAGTCGTCGTCCGCCCCGACGCGGTCGACGCCGAGCACGTCCGCGAACACCCCGGCGACGATTTCCTCGATCGGCGTCGACGGCGCACGGAACGCCCTGGCCTCGAACACCGGCTCCGGCAGCGCCCTGCGGTCCAGCTTGCCGACCGGGGTCAGCGGGATCGCGTCGAGCGGGATCACGACGACCGGCACCATGTGCGCGGGCAACGAGGTCGCCGCGAACTCCCGCAGCGCGTCGGCGTCGAGGTCGGCGCCGGCGGCGGGGACGACATACGACACGACGGCGGTGCCACCGGTCGGGGTCTCGTGGCCGATCGTCGCCGCGAAGTCCACGCTCTCGTGCGAGACGAGCACGGCGTCGATCTCGTCGAGTTCGACCCGGAGGCCGCGGATCTTCACCTGGTGGTCGCTGCGGCCGACGTAGGCGATCTCCCCGCTCGGGGTCCACCGCACGACGTCACCGGTGCGGTACATCCGCTCGCCGGGTTCGCCGTACGGGTCGGCGACGAACCGGTCGGCGGTCAGTGCGCCGCGGGCGTGATACCCGCGTGCGAGCTGGATTCCCGAGATGTACAGCTCGCCGACGACACCGACCGGTACCGGGCGCAGCCGCGCGTCGAGCACGACCTCGCGCATTCCGCGGATCGGGCCACCGATGGTGATCGGGGCGCCCGGCACCGTCGGCTCCGAGATGTTCGCCATGATCGTGGTCTCGGTGGGGCCGTAGCCGTTGTACAGCGAACGACCGGGCGACCAGCGCGCGACGACGTCGGCGGGCACCGCCTCACCACCGGCGGCGAGGTGCTGCAGCGAATCCAGACCGGACGGGTCCATCGACGCCAGCACCGACGGGGTGATGAACGCGTGCGAAACCCGTTCGCGGCGAATGAGTTCCGCCAGCTCCGCGCCACCGAACACGCCGGCGGGCGAGATCACCATCGTCGAGGACGCGCCGAGCGCGAGCAGCAGCTCGAGCATCGATGCGTCGAAGCTCGGCGACGACACGTGCAGGATCCGGGAATCCGGTCCGGGACGGTAGCGCTCACGCTGCTCGACACAGAAGTTGTGCAGACCCGCGTGCGTGACCGAGACACCCTTGGGCTTACCCGTGGAGCCGGACGTGTAGATGACGTACGCCACCTGCTCGACCCGGGTCGGCAGGGGCAGTTCACCTTCGGCCACCGGAGTCGCCGCTTCCGCCTCGATCGCGGTCTGCAGCTCGGCGTCGTCGAGGACGAGCCAGTCGGTGACGCCGGGCAGCGCCTCCACGTGCTGCGCCAGGGTCAGACCGACCGCGGCGTGCGCATCGGTGACCATGTGCTCGATCCGGTCCGCCGGGTAGTTCGCGTCCACCGGGACGAACGCCGCCCCGGTCTTCGTCACGGCCCAGACCGCGAGTACCGATTCGATCGATCGCGGAATCGCGACCGCGACGAGCTGCTCGGCACCGACACCGCGCCGCAGCAGCACGCGGGCCAACTGCGACGAACGGGCGTCGAGCTCACGGTAGGTGAGCTCGCGATCCTCGCAGCGGACCGCGACCCCGTCGGGGTTCGCGGCGACGGCCGCAGCGATCAGCTCGCGCAACGTGCACGGCTCCGGGCCGGTCGGTCCGGCGTGCGCCAGGAGCCCGGCGAGCTCGCCGGGAGCGAACAGATCGGCGTCCCCGACGGCCCGCTCCGGGGACCCGGTCAGTGCGGCGAGCAGCCGCACGAAACGCTCCCCGAACGCGGCGACCGTCGAGTCGTCGAACAGATCGGTCGCGTACTCGAACATCGCGGGCACAGCCGCGCCTTCGTCCCGGTCTCCCGGGACGAGGGTCAGCTGAAGGTCGAACTTCGCGATGTGGGCGTCGGCCTGAACCGGCGCCACCGACAGGTCGCCGAGCTCGAACGTTCCCGCGGCCAGGTTCTGGAAGGCCAGCGCCACCTGGAAGATCGGCGAATGTGCCTGCGAACGGACGGGATCGAGCTCGTCGACGAGGCGCTCGAACGGAACGTCGGCGTGACCGAACGCGGCGAGGTCGCCTTCACGGACCCGGCGCAGCAGATCGGTGAACGACTCGGAGCCGTCGACGACGGTGCGCAGCACCGCGGTGTTGACGAACATGCCGACCAGGTCGTCGAGCGCGGCCTCACCGCGGCCGGCGACCGGCGACCCGATCACGATGTCCTCGGTACCCGACAGGCGTGCCAGCAGCACCGCGAACGCCGCGTGCACCACCATGAACGGTGTCGCCGACTGCTCGGACGCGAACCGTTCGACGGCGGCGAACACGTCCGCCGGCAGCTCGAAGCGGTGCGTGTCGCCGCGATAGGTCACCTGCGCCGGCCGGGGCCGGTCGGTGGGCAGGTCCAGCACGTCCGGGGTCCCGGCGAGGGTCCGGGACCAGTAGGCGAGCTGGGCGGAGATCAGCGATTCCGGATCGTTCTCGTCGCCGAGGACTTCGCGCTGCCACAGCGCGAAGTCCGCGTACTGCACCTCGAGCGGTGCCCACGACGGCGCCTCTCCCCGCGACCGGGCCGCGTAGGCGACCATCACGTCGCGGGCGAGCGGGCCCATGGAGAACCCGTCGGCGCTGATGTGGTGCGCCACGAGCACCAGAATCCGCTCGGCTGTGGACAACTCGTCGGAGGACAATTCGAGCAGCGCGGCACGGAAGGGCACCTCGGCGGTGACATCGAAGCCGGTACCGATCAATTCGGCGACCCGCTCGGTGACGCGCTCGGCGTCGACACGCTCGACCCGCAGCACCGGAGCGTCGGCGACGGGCAGCACGACCTGCTGTCCCACGCCGTCGAACTCCGGGTAGTAGGTACGGAGCACCTCGTGGCGGGCCACGACATCCGAGACCGCGGCGGTGAGTGCCGCGACGTCGAGCGCTCCGCTCAGCCGCAACGCAACCGGAATGTTGTTCACGGCCGTGCCGGAATCGAAACGGTTCAGGAACCACATCCGCTGCTGCGCCAACGACAACGGCACCCGCTCCGGACGCGGACGCGCCGTCAGCGCCACCCGCGCACCGGAACCGGCGTGCGACTCGACCGCCGCCGCCAGCGCCGCCACCGTCGAGGCCTCGAACACCGACCGCACCGGCACCTGCGCATCCAGCGCCGCACCCAGCCGGGCCGTCACCTGCGTCGCCACCAGCGAATTACCGCCGAGCGCGAAGAAATCGTCGTCCAAGCCGACCCGCTCGACACCGAGCACCTCGGCGAACACCGCGGCGACCGCCTGCTCGACCGGGGTCGTGGGTGCCCGGAACTCGCGCTGCACCACCTGCGGCGCCGGCAGGGCCTTG
>NZ_JADZGH010000225.1:17326-17703 GCF_015865005.1 Rhodococcus sp. CX | reverse complement strand
CGGGCCGTCACCTGCGTCGCCACCAGCGAATTACCGCCGAGCGCGAAGAAGTCGTCGTCCAAGCCGACCCGCTCGACACCGAGCACCTCGGCGAACACACCCGCGACGATCTGCTCGATCGCGGTGACCGGGGCTCGGAAGGCCACGGCCTCGAACACCGGCGCGGGCAGCGCCTTCCGGTCGATCTTGCCGTTGATGTTCAACGGCAGCGCGTCGAGCACCACCCACGCGGTCGGCACCATGTACGAGGGCAGTTCCGCCGCGAGCCCGGCCGCGAGCGCCGACACGTCGACCGCTGCGCCGTCCGCGGGGACGACGTATCCGACGAGTTGCTCGCCCGTGTGCCGGTCGCTGTGCACGACGACGACGGCTTGCGA
>NZ_JADZGH010000225.1:16596-17316 GCF_015865005.1 Rhodococcus sp. CX | reverse complement strand
TTCAACGGCAGCGCGTCGAGCACCACCCACGCGGTCGGCACCATGTACGACGGCAGCTCCCACGCCGCCGACTGCTTCACCGCATCGAGGTCGAGCTCGCCGTCGGGCACGAGGTAGGCGACCAGCTGCTCGCCGAGATGCGCGTCCTCACGAACCACGACGACGGCCTGCGCCACCGAATCCTGGTTCCGCAGAACCGATTCGATCTCACCGAGCTCGATCCGGAAACCACGCACCTTCACCTGGAAATCGGTGCGGCCCAGGTAGTCCAGCGAGCCGTCCGGCAGCCAGCGCACCAGATCACCGGTGCGGTAGAGACGACCACCGTCGGGGTCTGCGGCGAACGGATTCGCCACGAACCGATCCGCCGTCAACTCCGGCCGACCGAAATACCCCCGAGCCAACTGCACACCCGACAGATACAACTCACCCGCAACACCCACCGGCACCGGACGCAACCGCTCGTCCAACACGAACGCCGACACATTCCACTCCGGCACACCGATCGGCACACCCACCACATCGGCACCCGACACCTCGTGCCAGGTCACCGACACCGCAGCCTCCGTCGGACCGTACAGATTGAACAGCCCCACACCCGGATTCGACGACCGGAACCGCTGCGCCACCACCCCCGGCAACGCCTCACCGATCGCCAGCACCCGACGCAACGACGACGCCAACACCCCCGAACCCGAGGACGACGCCGCCGTCAACAAC
>NZ_JADZGH010000225.1:15794-16586 GCF_015865005.1 Rhodococcus sp. CX | reverse complement strand
GGCAACGCCTCACCGATCGCCAGCACCCGACGCAACGACGACGCCAACACAGCACCATCGGCCGCCGTCAGCAGAGCCTCGAGCATCGACGGCACCACATGCAACGTCGACACCGACGCCGACCGCATCAACCCCAGCAGATAACCCGGATCCCGATGCCCCTCCGCCTCGGCCACCACCAACCGGCCACCCGAGACCAACGCCGACCAGAACTCCCACACCGACAAATCGAACGTCGCCGCCGTCTTGAGCAACACCGCATCGTCCGACCCCAACCCGAACGCCGCGACCTTCCACACCAACTGATTCGCCACCGCCCGATGCGGCACCGCCACACCCTTCGGACGACCCGTCGAACCCGACGTGAAGATCACATACGCCGTGTGCTCCGGCGCCGGAGACGCCACGCGCAACGGGACATCGACCGTCGAATCATCCTGCGGCACAAAGTCGTCGACGAACAGGACGGCGCGGTCACCGTCGGCCCCGAAGCCTTCGCCGCGCGTGGTCAGCACACACACCGGATCCGCGGTGCCGAGAATGTAGTCCGTCCGCTCCGCCGGCTGATCCGGATCCACCGGCACGTAGGCACCACCGGCCTTCGCGACCGCGACCATGCCGATCACCAGCTCCACGGACCGGCGCATACCGAGCGCGACCCGCTCCTCGGGAGCGACGCCGAGGTCGACCAGCTGCCGGGCGGTCGCGCCCGCCCACGCGTCGAGCTGCCGGTAGGTCCAGGTGCGGCCGTCGAATTCGAGAGCCGGGGCGTCCGGGTTCGCGGCGACCTGT
>NZ_JADZGH010000225.1:14893-15784 GCF_015865005.1 Rhodococcus sp. CX | reverse complement strand
GGACGACCCGTCGAACCCGACGTGAAGATCACATACGCCGTGTGCTCCGGGCGCAGCGGAACGATCCGCTCCTCGTCCGTGATCGGCGCGGTGGACAGATCCGTGGTCACCGCGTCGTCGACGAACAGCACCGGCCGCCCACCACCGCCGACGCCGAAGACATCGCCACCGAAATCGTCACGGTGCGTGGTCAGCACACACACCGGATCCGCGGTGCGGAGAATGTAGTCCGCCCGCTCCGCCGGCTGATCCGGATCCACCGGCACATAGGCACCACCGGCCTTCGCGACCGCGACCATGCCGATCACCAGCTCCACCGACCGGCGCATACCCAGTGCCACAGTGGATTCCGCGCGCACTCCGGCGGCGATCAGCTGCCGCGCCAGCAGGTTGGCACGGGCGTCGAACTCGCGGTAGGTCAGCGCGACACCGTCGGCCTGGACAGCGACGGCATCCGGGTTCGCGGCGACCTGCGCCTCGAACAACGACACCAACGTCGCCGACGCATCCACCTCGTGCGCAGTGTCGTTGAACGACTCCAGAATTCGCGACCGCTCCCCCGCACCGAGGATCTCCAGATCCCCGACCGGGCGCGACGGATCCGCCACGATCTCCTCGAGAACCCGCACGAACCGCTCGACGAACGAAACCACCGTCGATTCGTCGAACAACGCGGTCGCATAGGTCACGAAACCGCCGATCCCCGTGGGGGCCCCGGCCTCGTCGTAGGTGTCCTGCACGATCCAGTGCAGATCGAACTGCGAGGTGTCGCCGGCCAGGTCGATGCCCTCGACGGTGACCGACGGCAGTTCGAGGGTGGTCCGGGCGAGGTTCTGGAAGGACAGGCCGACCTGGAACAGCGGATGCCGCGCCGTCGACCGCGCCGGATTG
>NZ_JADZGH010000225.1:13078-14883 GCF_015865005.1 Rhodococcus sp. CX | reverse complement strand
ACCGCTCGACGAACGAAACCACCGTCGATTCGTCGAACAACGCGGTCGCAAAGGTCACGAAACCACCGATCCCCGCAGGAACCCCGGCCTCGTCGTAGGTGTCCTGCACGATCCAGTGCAGGTCGAACTGCGAGGTCCGGTGCTCGAGGTCGAGCGGGGCGATGGCGAGGTCGTCGAGTTCGAGGCTGGCCTCGTTCAGGTTCTGGAACGAGAAGCCGACCTGGAACAGCGGATGCCGCGCCGTCGACCGCGCCGGATTCAGCACCTCCACCAGCCGCTCGAACGGCACATCCGCATGCGCGAACGCCTGCAGATCCGACTCCCGAACCGCCCCCAGCAACTCCTCGAACGAGCCACCCGAACGCACATCCGCCCGCAACACCAACGTATTGACGAACATGCCGATCAGATCGTCGAGCTCACGCTCACCACGCCCGGCGATCGGCGTGCCCACCGCGACATCCGACGTGCCCGACAACCGCGCCAGCAGCACCGACAACGCCGCGTGCACCACCATGAACAACGTCGCATTGTGCGCCCGCGCCAACTGCACCAACCGCCCGTGCAGCTCCGCCGGCACCGCGACGTCGACCCGCGCACCGGCCACCGACTGCACCGCCGGACGCGGACGATCGGCCGGCAACTCCAGCTGATCCGGCAACCCGGCCAGAGCGCCACGCCAGAACGCCAGCTGCTGCGAGATGAGCGAGGACGGATCGTCCTCCGAGCCCAGCACCGACCGCTGCCACAACGCGTAGTCCGCGTACTGCACCGCCGGCGGCTCCCAGGACGGGGCTCCGCCGCCGATCCGGGCGCTGTAGGCGAGCATCACGTCCCGCACGAACGGCGCCATCGACGCACCGTCGGCCGAGATGTGGTGCACCGCCATCGCCAGCACGAACTCGTCGCCGCCGAGATCGAACAAGCGGATGCGCAGGGGCACTTCACTCGTCACGTCGAACGGCCGCACCATGAAGTCCGTGACGGCGGCGAGCAGCTGCTCGGCCGTGGTCCGTTCGACGTCGACGTCCGGAACGGACTGCAGCACCGGCAGCACGACCTGGACGGGTCCGTCCGCGGTCTCCGGGTACACCGTGCGCAGCGACTCGTGCCGCGCCACCACGTCGGCGACCGCCGCGCGCAGCGCCTCGACGTTGAGGGCACCGCGGATCCGCAGAGCCATCGGCAGGTTGTAGGCGGTCGAGTCCGGGTCGAAGCGGTTGAGGAACCACATGCGGGACTGCGCCAGCGACAACGGAATCCGCTCCGGGCGCACCTGTGCCGTGAGCGCAGCCCGTCCACCCGCACCGACGTGCGACTCGAGCCGGGCGGCCAGGTCCACTACTGTCGAGGCTTCGAACAATGTACGGACCTGGACGCGGGTGTCGAGTGCCGCGCCCAGACGCGAGACCACCTGGGTCGCGATCAGCGAGTTGCCGCCGAGCGCGAAGAAGTCGTCGTCGAGACCGACCCGCTCGATGCCGAGCACCTCGCCGAACACCCCGGCGACGATCTCCTCCACCGGCGTGGTGGGGGCACGGAACTCGCGAGCTTCGAACTCCGGTTCCGGCAGCGCCTTGCGGTCGAGCTTGCCGGACGCGTTGAGCGGGAACGCGTCGAGCACGGTCACCACCGACGGAACCATGTACGACGGAAGCGCCGCGGCGGCGGCCGTGCGTGCGGCGCCGGCGTCGATCACCGCGCCCGGCACCGGGACGACATAGGCGACCAGGTGCTGGCCGGTCGACGATTCGTGCACGAGCACCACCGCCGACAACACGGACGGATCGGCGGACAGGACCGCT
>NZ_JADZGH010000225.1:3537-13068 GCF_015865005.1 Rhodococcus sp. CX | reverse complement strand
TCGATGCGCTGGCCGCGGAACTTCACCTGGAAGTCGGTGCGGCCGATGTAGACCAGTTCCGGTTCGCCACCGGCCGTGGGAGTCCAGCGGACGAGGTCACCGGTGCGGTACATGCGCTCGCCCGGCGCACCGTACGGGTCGGCGACGAAACGGTCGGCGGTCAGGTCGACCCGGCCGTGATACCCGCGCGCGAGCTGGACGCCCGACAGGTACAGCTCACCCGCGACCCCGAACGGCACGGGACGTAGACGCGAATCCAGCACCAGCGCACCGGAATTCCACACCGGACGACCGATCGTCACGGCGGCGTCGGGCCGCACCGCGGCCTCGGTTGCATGCACGGTGAACTCGGTCGGGCCGTACAGGTTGTGCAGCGCGGCCCCCGGAATCGCCGCGTGCACCTGGGCGGCGGCGGACGGCGGAAACGCTTCACCGGCGACGAGCACAGCACGCAGGGACGCGGCACCCCCGGACCCGAGCACCGAGACGAAGGGACCGAGCATCGACGGCACGAACGACACCATCGTGACCGACTGATCGTCGATCAACTGCGCGAGATAGACGGGGTCGCGGTGCCCGTCCGGCTCCGCGATCACCATGCGCGCACCGGCGATCAGTGTGCAGAACAGTTCCCACACCGAAACATCGAAGGTCACGGGGGTCTTGAGCAGCACCACGTCGGACGAGTCGATCCCGAAGCGATCCGTGAGCCACAGCACCTGGTTCACCACGGAGCGCTGCGCGACGGACACACCCTTCGGGCGGCCCGTCGAGCCGGAGGTGAACAGCACGTACGCGGTGTTGTCCGGACGCAGCACCGATCGCCGGTCGGCGTCGGTGACGGGTGCGTCGGAGACGGTCGGATCGTCGTCGCCGGCGACGAGCACGGTCCGGTCGCCGAACCGCTCGGCGTCGGCGGCGTCGGCCACCAGCACGCACAGCGGCGCGGCGGTGTCGAGGATGTAGTCGATCCGGTCGGCGGGCTGATCCGGGTCGACGGGCACGTAGGCGCCGCCCGCGGTGAGCACCGCGTACATCGCCACCACGAGATCGGCGGACCTGCGCATGGCCAGCGCGACCCGCACCTCGGGCCCGACGCCCTGCGCGACCAGCCGTCGCGCGAGCCGGTTCACCCGGGAGGCGAACTCGCCGTAGGTCAGGCTCTGCCCGCCGGACACCACGGCGACCGCACCGGGGTTGTCCGCGGCGCGCGCCTCGAACAGCGCCGGTAAGGTCGTTGACGCGTCGATGGCGTGCCGCATCGCGTCGACACCTGCCACGAGCGCGTCGCGCTCGGCCGCGTCGAGCAGTTCGATGTCACCGACCACGGCAGCGGGATCCGCCGCGACCGCTTCCAGCACCCGCACGAAGCGGGCGGCGATCGACTCGACGGTCGCGGTGTCGAACAGGTCCGTCGCGTACGACATCTCGACGAGCAGACCGTTGTCGGCGCCGTCGGGATGGTCCGCAACCGTGACCTGCAGGTCGAACTTCGCCAGGTCGTAGTCGAATTCGACGCCGCTGACGGTCAGACCCGGCAGTTCGAGCCGGGTGTTGTCCATGTTCTGGAACGCGAGCGCCACCTGGAACAGGGGATGCCGGGACTGCGACCGGACCGGATTGAGGACCTCGACAAGCCGCTCGAACGGAACCTCCGCGTGGGCGAAGGCCCGCAGGTCCGATGCCCGGACCCGGGACAGCAGTTCGGTGAACTGCTCGGCGGGATCGACCGCCGAGCGCAGGACGAGCGGATTGACGAACATGCCGATCAGGTCGTCGAGCGCGACGTCCCCACGGCCCGCGACGGGAGAACCGATTGCGATGTCGCGCGAGCCGGACAGCCGCGACAGCAGTACGGCCAGCGCACTGTGCACGACCATGAACAGCGTGGCGTTGTTGTCCCGCGCGACCGCGTTCAGCCGGTTCCGGAGCTTCGCGTCCACGGAGAACCGCAGCAGGTCACCGTGGCTGGTCGCCACCGCCGGACGCGGCCGGTCGGTGGGCAGCGGAAGCTCGTCGGGCAGATCTGCGAGTTCCCGCTTCCAGAAGTCGATCTGGCGTGCCGCGACCGACTCCGGATCGTCCTCCGAACCGAGCATCTCCCGCTGCCAGATGCTGTAGTCGGCGTACTGCACCGTCAACGGCTGCCAGTCGGGGGACTCCCCCGCCGACCGCGCGGCGTAGGCGGTCATGACGTCCCGGGTGAGGGGACCCATCGAGAAGCCGTCCCCGGCGATGTGGTGCACGGAGAACGCCAGCACGTGCTCGGTCGCGCTGATCTCGAACAGCCCCGCCCAGAACGGCACCCGCTGGGTGACGTCGAACGGTGCCGCCATCTTCTCCGCGATCCGCTCGGCGACCTCGCTCTCCGACACGGCCACCGGGCTCAGGTCCGGGATGACCTCGCGGGTCGGCACGACCTTCTGGTAGCCGACGCCGTCGACCTCCGGGTACACCGTCCGCAGCACCTCGTGCCGCGCGAGCACGTCGGCCACCGCGATCTGCAGGGCGTGCCGGTCGAGAAGCCCGGACAGCCGCAGCGCGAACGGAATGTTGTTGACCGCGGAGTCGGGTTCGAGCTGGTTGAGGAACCACATGCGCTGCTGCGCCAGCGACAGCGGCACCCGGTCGGGACGCGGCATCGGACGCAACGGAAGCCGCGGCCTGGTTCCGCGGTCGGCGGCCTCGTCGACGAGTCGCGCCAGATCGGCCACGGTGGGCGCGTCGAAGAACTCCCCGACCTCGACGTGCACCGAGAACCGCGAGTTGATCCGGGCGACGGCTCGCGTCGCGATGAGCGAGTTGCCGCCGAGCTCGAAGAAGTCGTCGTCGGCGCCGACCCGCTCCGCACCGAGGAGGTCCGCGAAGATCTGCGCGACCGCCTGTTCGGCGGGCGTCGACGGTTCGCGGTACTCCCGCGCGGACGCGAAGTCCGGGGCGGGCAGCGCCTTGCGGTCGAGCTTTCCGCTGGCGTTGAGCGGGAATTCGTCGAGCTGGACGAACAGGTTCGGAACCATGTAGTCCGGGAGCCGCTCGCGGGCGGTCGCGGTCAGCTCGGCCGTGTCGAGGGTGACTCCCCCCGTCGCGACGACGTACGCGACGAGGTGGTCGCCGGTGACCGGATCGGAGTGCACGACCACCACGGCCTGGGACACGTCGTCCCGTCCGAGGATCGCCGCTTCGATCTCGCCGAGTTCGACGCGCAGTCCGCGCAGCTTGACCTGGAAGTCGACGCGTCCGATGTAGTCGAGCTGTCCGTCGGGGCGGCGCCGGACGAGGTCACCCGTCCGGTACATGCGTTCGCCGTTGCGGCCGGTGGGGTCGGCGACGAAACGATCCGAGGTCAGATCCGGCCGGGCGACGTAGCCGCGCGCGAGCTGGACACCCGACAGGTACAGCTCGCCGGGGACGCCGGGCGGGACCGGCCGGAGCGCGTCGTCGAGCACGTGCAGTCCGGTTTCGTCGACGGCGGCGCCGATCGGGATCGTCCTGTCGCCGCGTGCGGTCGCGTAGTAGGTGACGTCGACGGCGGCTTCGGTGGGACCGTAGAGATTGTGCAGCTCTGCCGAGCTGATCTCGTGGAAGCGGGCGACGGTCTGCGCAGGCAGCGCCTCGCCGGACGCGAAAACGTAACGGAGAGAATCGGTTCGGGAAGCGAGCGGCTCCGCGACGAAGACCGAGAGCATCGACGGCACGAAGTGCAGTGCCGTCACACCGCGGTCGGCGATCGTGCGGGCGAGGTACTCGGGGTCGCGATGACCGTCGGGCACCGCGATCACCAGGCGCGCTCCGACCTGCAACGGCCAGAAGAACTCCCACACCGAGACGTCGAACGTGAACGGAGTCTTCTGCAGGATGACGTCGGCCTCGGTGAAGCCGTACTCGCGCTGACGCCAGCGCAGATTCGCCACGATGGCCCGATGCGCGACGGCCACACCCTTGGGCAGGCCCGTCGAGCCCGACGTGAAGATGATGTAGGCGGTGTTGTCGGGGCGCAGCGGACCGGTGCGGTCGGCGTCCGCGAGCGGAGCCTCGTCGAAACCGGTCAGGTCGAGCCGATCCACCTCGTGGAGCGCAACGTGTGCGGGCACCTCGATTCCGTCGCGCGAGGTCGTCAGGACCGCGACGGGACGTGCTGCGGCGAGGACGTGCGCGATGCGGTCGGCCGGGTGGTCCGGGTCGAGCGGCACGTAGGCACCGCCGGCCTTGACGATGCCGTACATGGCGACGAGCAGATCCAGCGATCGGCGGATCGCGAGGCCCACCGTCGTCTCCGGACCCACGCCGATCGAGACGAGGTAGCGGGCCATTCGGTTGGCGGCGGCGTCGAACTGCGCGTAGGTGAGGGTCTCCCCCTCGAACTCGAGGGCGATCGCATCCGGCGTGCGGGCGACCTGCTCCTCGAACAGCGCCGGCAGGGTGTCGGCCGCCCGGGCGACGACGGGCACGTCGACGACCTCACCGGTGTCGCAGATGAGGGTCTCGACGACACCGGCGAGGCCACCGTCCGCTTCGGATTCGAGCAGGGCGGGAACGAGGTTCGACAGCACCACCGGAACGAGGGCGTCCGGACCGAGCGCTCCGCCCATCGCGGTGTCGAGAACGGTCAGTTCGTCGTGGAGCGTTCCGTAGGTGACGGCGGTGTCACCGTGCGAGAGCGCGACCCGCTCGGGCGCTACCGCCGCCACCTCTGAAATCAGCCGCGGGAGGTCCTCGATGGTGAGAGATTCCTGACCGGGCTTCCGAACCGACATCTACCTTTTCCTCTGTGTCGCCAAGCTCTGCGCTTGGGTGATGAGTGACTCGATCAGTGCGGCGTATCCGTCGACGCCCAGGGCCGGGAGGATTCCCGGAACCAGACCGGACAGGGCCACCGAGACCTGCGCCTCCGGCTTGAGCGTCGCCCCCATCGCCTTGGCGACCGACACCAGCTTGTCGTTCAACGCACCGAAGGTGACGGTGGCGTCGCCGTGGGTCAGGGCGATCTCGTCGGGCCGGGCTGCCGCGGCGGCCGCCACCAGCTCGGGCAGGTCCGCGGCAGTGAGCTTCCGCTGCGGCGTCAGGCTCGCGCGTTCCTCGTCGTCGAGGATGTCGATCTCGCGGATCACGACGCCGGGGTTGTCGGTGACCGCGTCGACGACCCGCAGGTACCGCTTCGCGAAGCGGGCGACGGACTCCTCGTCGAACAGGTCGGTGGCGTACGTGAACAGCAGCCGGATGCCTCCACGGCGACCGTGCTCGTCGAACATCTCGCCGCCGCTGAGCTGCAGATCGAACTTCGCCTGGTCGAAGTTGCCCTCGACCACCGAGACCTCGAGTCCCGGCAGCTGCAGCGACCGCGGCGCCATGTTCTGGAACGCGAACAGCACCTGGACGACCGGCGAGTACGCGGCGGTCCGGCGGCGGCCGAGCGCGTCGACGACCCGCTCGAACGGCACGTCGGCGTTGCCGAACGCCCCGAGGTCGCGGTCGCGGACCTGGGCGAGCAGATCGACGAACCCGGCGCTCGACTCGACCTCCGTGCGCAGGGCCAGAGTGTTGACGAACATGCCGATCAGATCGTCGAGCGCCGCCTCACCGCGACCGGCGGTCGGCGTTCCGATGACGATGTCGCCGGTCCCGGTCAGCTTGGACAGCAACACCGCGAAGGCGGCGTGCATCACCATGAAGACCGTCGAGTTGTGCTCGCGCGCAACCTTGTCCAGCAGTTCGGCCTGGTTCGCATCCAGCGCGAACTCGTACTCCGCGCCGCGCATGGAGGCGCGTGCGGGCCGCGGCCGGTCCGTCGGCAACTCGAGCAGTTCGGGGGCGCCGGCGAGCGTGGACGACCAGTAGTCGAGCTGCCGCGCCACCGCGGACTCGGGGTCGTTCTCGTCACCGAGGATCTCCCGCTGCCACAGCGCGTAGTCGGCGTACTGGACCGGCAACGGCGACCAGGTCGGCATCTCGCCGTCGAGACGGGATGCGTAGGCCGTCATCACGTCCCGGGTGAGCGGGCCCATCGAGAACCCGTCCGCGCTGATGTGGTGGACGACCATGACCAGCACGTGATCGGTGGGGCTGACCGAGAACAACCGGCCTCGGACCGGCGCACTCGTCGTGACGTCGAACCCGGTACCGATCATCTCGGCGATCCTGGTCGGCAGCAACGCCTCCGACACCTCCACCGGCGCCAGGTGCGGCGCGGCGTCGGCGACCGGCAGGATTTCCTGCACCGGTCCGTCGTCGGTGTCCGGGTAACGGGTCCGCAGCACCTCGTGCCGGTCGAAGACGTCCCGCACCGCAGCACCGAGCGCCGGCACGTCGAGCAGGCCCGACAGCCGCAGCACGACCGGGATGTTGTAGGCGGCGGACGCCGGATTCATCCGGTTGAGCACCCACATCCGCTGCTGCGCGAGCGACAGCGGCACCCGTTCCGGATGCGGCCGTGCGACCAGCGCCGGTCGCGCTCCCGATCCCACGCCGGCTTCCGCACGAGCCGCCAGCGCCGACACCGTCGACGCCTCGAACAGCGCCCGGACCGGAACCGTCGTATCCAGCGCCGCACCGATCCGTGCCGTCACCTGCGTCGCGAGCAGCGAGTTGCCACCCAGCATGAAGAAGTCGTCGTCGGCACCGACCCGCTCGGTCCCGAGCACCTCCGCGAAGATCCCGGCCACGATCTGCTCGATCGGGGTGGCAGGGGCACGGAACTCCTTGGCCTCGAACACCGGTTCCGGCAGCGCCTTACGGTCGAGCTTGCCGTTGATGTTCAGCGGCAGCGCGTCGAGCACGAGGAAGACCGCCGGCACCATGTAGCCCGGCAGGCCGCGGACGGCCTCGGCACGGATGTCGTCGACGACGAGATCCGCCCCGGTGACCGGAACCAGGTAGGCGACCAGCTGATCGCCGAGCCGATCGTCGTGGTGGACGAGCACGACGGCCTGCGCCACGGACGGATGCGCCGCGAGCACCGCCTCGATCTCGCCGAGCTCGATCCGGAATCCGCGGACCTTCACCTGGAAGTCGGTGCGCCCGACGTACCGGAGGGTGCCCTCGTCGGTCCAGGCGACGAGGTCGCCGGTGCGGTACAGCCGGCTTCCGGCCGGGCCGAACGGGTCTGCGACGAACCGTTCCGCCGTCAGATCCGGGCGCCCGAAGTAGCCCCGGGCCAGCTGCGTACCGGCGAGATACAGCTCGCCGAGGACACCGGACGGGACCGGCCGCAGCCGCTCGTCGAGCACGTACAGCCGGGTGTTCCACTCCGGTCCGCCGATCGAGACGGTCGCGGTGTCGTGCTCGGTCACCTCGTGACTGGTGACCGACACCGCGGCCTCGGTGGGCCCGTACAGGTTGAACAGCGCCGTGTTCGGGTTCCCGGACCGCACGGTCTGCGCGAGGTGCGCAGGCAGTGCCTCACCGATGGCGAGGACGCGCCGCAACGACGAGGGCAGTGCCCCACCGGATTCCGTCGTCAATGCTTCGATCATCGACGGCACCGCGTGCAGCGTGGTCACGCCGCGGCTGCGCATCAGTTCGTTGAGATAGGCCGGATCACGGTGACCGCCTGCCTCGGCGACCACCAGGCGCGCACCGGACACCGGCGCCGACCAGAACTCCCACACCGACAGGTCGAACGTGGCCGCGGTCTTCAGTAGCACCGCGTCCCCGGAGCCGAGATCGAATTCCGCCTTCTTCCAGAGCATCTGGTTGACGACAGCACGATGCGAGACGGCGACGCCCTTGGGCCGGCCGGTCGAACCGGACGTGAAGATCACGTACGCGGTGTTGTCCGGATGCAACGGTGCGAGACGTTCGGCGTCGGTGACCGGAGCTTCCGCGCCGGACGCGCCGACGTGGTCGTCGACGAGGACCACCGCACGGTTGCCGTCCACCGCGAATCCGTCGCGCGCGCTCGTGAGCACACACACCGGGTCGGCGGTGTCGAGGATGTACTCGGTGCGCTCCGCGGGCTGATCGGGATCGATCGGCACGTAGGCGCCGCCTGCCGCGGACACCGCGTACATGCCCACCACGAGGTCGATCGAACGACGCATCCCCAACGCCACCAACGATTCCGGGCCGACCCCGGCGCCGATCAGGCGGCGGGCGAGCCGTGCGACCCGGGCACCGAACTCGCGGTAGGTCAGCGTCGTCGTCTCGTCCTCGATCGCCGGGGCGTCCGGCGTCGCGGCGACCTGGGCGTCGAACAGCGACACCAGTGTCGCGTCCGGAACGGTGCGCGCCGTGTCGTTCCACTCGGTGAGCATCCGGCCACGCTCGTCCGGCGCGAGGATCTCGATGTCGCCGACGGGCGCTGCCGGATCGGTGACGATCGATTCGAGAACCCGCACGAACCTGCCGGCGAACGACGCGACGGTGTCCTCGTCGAACAGATCGGTCGCGTAGCTGAACACCGCGTCGATCCCGGCCGGTGCTCCCGCGTCGTCGTACCGGTCGGTGAGGAACAACTGCAGGTCGAACTGCGCGACGCCGGTGTCGAGTTCGAGACCGGACACCGTCAGGGCCGGCAGCTCGAGCGAGGTGCGGGACAGGTTCTGGAAGGAGAACCCGACCTGGAACAGCGGGTGGCGGGCCGTCGAGCGCTGCGGGTTCAGCACCTCGACCAGCCGCTCGAACGGCACATCCGCATGCGCGAATGCGTTCAGGTCCGTCTCGCGGACCGCTTCGAGCAGCTCGCCGAACGACAGTTCCGGACGCACACCGGTCCGCAGGACGAGGGTGTTGACGAACATGCCGACGAGGTCGTCGAGCGCCCGCTCACCGCGACCGGCGATGGGGGTACCGACGGCGATGTCGTGGGTACCGGACAGGCGCGCGAGCAGGACCGCGAACGCGGCGTGGGCCACCATGAACAGCGTGGTGTTGCCGCTGCGCGCGACCGCACCGAGCCGCTGATGCAGCTCCGCGTCGATCTCGAACGTGACCCGTCCACCCCGGAACGACTGGGTCGCCGGGCGCGGCCGGTCGGTCGGGAGCTCGAGCTGATCGGGCACGTCCGCCAGGGCCTCGCGCCAGTAACCGATCTGCTTCGAGATCAGCGACGCCTCGTCGTCCTCCGCACCGAGCAGCCGCCGCTGCCAGATTGCGTAGTCGGCGTACTGCACCGCGAGCGGATTCCAGTCCGGCGCACGACCGTCCAGACGGGCGGCGTAGGCGGTCATCAGATCCCGCGCGAACGGCCCCATCGAGGAACCGTCGGCCGCGATGTGGTGCAGGACCAGCGCGAGGACGTGCCGCTCCGCGGAGAGGCTGTACAGGCGGATCTGCAGCGGCACCGCCGTGGTCACGTCGAACGCGGTCGCCGCCAGCTCGGCCAGCAGGCCCGGCAGCTCCGACTCCGTGGTCACCACGGGTTCGAGATCCGGGACCGCCTCGGCCGCAGGCAGAACGACCTGCACCGGGGCACCCGCGTTCTCCGGGTACACGGTGCGCAGCACCTCGTGCCGGGCCACCACGTCGGCCACCGCGGCACGCATCGCCGCCACGTCCAGGCGGCCCGTCAGGCTCAGCGCCATCGGGATGTTGTAG
>NZ_JADZGH010000225.1:0-3307 GCF_015865005.1 Rhodococcus sp. CX | reverse complement strand
CGGGATCCGGGCGTCGAGCGCGGCTCCGAGCCGGGAGACGACCTGGGTCGCCACGAGCGAGTTGCCGCCGAGTTCGAAGAAGTCGTCGTCGAGGCCGACGCGCTCGACGCCGAGAACCTCGGCGAACACGCCGGCGACGATCTCCTCGATCGGGGTCTGCGGCGCACGGAACCCGCGCACCTCGAACACCGGTTCCGGCAGCGCCTTCCGGTCGAGCTTGCCGTTCGCGGTGAGCGGCAGTGCGTCGAGCACGACCACCACGTCCGGAATCATGTACGCGGTCAGGAACTCACCGACCGCGTCGCGCACCGCGACCGGGTCGACGGTCTCGCCCACCCGCGGCACCACGTAGCCGATCAACCGATCGCCGGTGCGTTCGGAGCGGCGGACGACCGCCACGGCCTGGGCGACCCCGGAACAACGGGTCAACGCGGACTCGATCTCCCCGAGCTCGATCCGGAAGCCGCGCAGCTGCACCTGGAAATCGGAGCGGCCCGCGTACTCGAGGAGGCCGTCGGCGTTCCACCGGGCGAGGTCGCCGGTGCGGTACATCAGGCCCGCCGCGCCTTCCGGCGCATACGGGTCGGCCACGAAGCGGCCCGCGGTCAGCGCCGGCTGCCCCAGGTAACCCCGCGACAGCTGCTCACCGGCCACGTACATCTGGCCCTGGACCCCGACAGGGACCGGACGCAGCCGCTCGTCGAGCACGTACACCCGCAGGCCCGGCAGCGCCCGGCCGATCACGCTCGCCGCCGACGACCGCGCCATCTCCGCGGTCAGCGCCAGGAACGACACGTGCACCGTGGTCTCGGTGATGCCGTACATGTTGACCAGCCGGGGCGCGTCGTCGCGGTGCCGTTCGAACCAACCGGTGAGCTTGCCGAGGTCGAGCGCCTCACCACCGAAGATCACGTGCCGCAGGGACAGGGCGCCGGCGGCTGTGCCTTCGAGGGCGCTCGCGCCCGTACCCTCCTCCATCGCGGCCCGGTCGGCCTCCACGAACTGGTAGAACGCCGATGGTGTCTGGTTGAGCACCGTGACACCGTTGCGCACCACGAGTTCCCGGAACTGTTCGGGCGAGCGCGACGTGAAGTAGTCGACGACGACCAGCGTGCCGCCGTACAGCAGCGGACCCCACAGTTCCCACACGGAGAAGTCGAACGCGTACGAGTGGAACATCGTCCACACGTCGGTTTCGTCGAATCCGAACAGGGGCTGCGCATTCGCGAGCAGTTCGACGACGTTGCGGTGCACGACGGCGACGCCCTTCGGCCGGCCCGTCGAACCCGAGGTGTAGATGACGTACGCCGGGTGCGACGAGCGGAGCGGCACGAGCCGGTCCGCATCGGTCACGGGCCGGGTGTCGAACTCCGCCGGGTCGAGGGTGTCCAGCAGCAGGACCTCGACGCCGTCCACCGCCGGGATCGACTGCCGATCCACGGTGGTGGTCAGCACGACGACGGGCGCACCGTCCTCGAGCATGTACGCGATGCGGTCCTGCGGATAGGTCACATCGACCGGCAGGTACGCGGCACCGGAGGTGAGGACCGCGAGCAGCGCCACGATCAGCGACTCGTCACGCGGCAGCGCGACCGCCACGAGCGATCCCGGTCCGACCCCCGACTCGATCAGGCGGCGGGCCAGGCCGTTGACCCGGGCCGAGAGCTCCGCGTAGGTCAGCGATGTCCCGCCGGCCACCACGGCGGCGTTGTCCGGCCACGACTCGGCCGCGGCAGCGAACAACGACGGCAGCGTCGCCGCCGGATCGACCTGCGTGCCGGGCGTGGACCACGCCTCGAGGACCTCGGTGCGTTCGGTCGCGGAGAGCAGTTCGACGTCGCCGACCGCGGTCGACGGATCGGCGAGCAGACCGGTCAGGAGCCGCTCGAAACGCTCCGCGTACGACGCGACGGTCGCTTCGTCGAACAGGTCCGTCGCGTAGGTCCACTCGACGGTGTATCCGCCTTCGGGGGCCGACGTGAAGGTGACCTGAAGGTCGAATTTCGCGACGTGAGCGTCGAATTCGACCGTGCGCGCGGTGAGCCCGTCGAGCTCGAGTACCGCCTGCGCCATGTTCTGGAACGTCAGCACGACCTGGAACAGCGGGTGCCGGTTCTGCGCCCGCTCGGGGTCGAGCACCTCCACGAGCCGCTCGAACGGCACATCGGCCTGCGCGAACGCGCCGAGGTCGATGTCCTTGGTCCGGGCCAGCAAGCCCGCGAACGACTCACCGAGGTCGATGCCGGTCCGCAGCACCAGGGTGTTGACGAACATGCCCACGACGTCGTCGAGGGCCTCCTCGCCGCGACCTGCCACCGGCGTACCGATCGCGATGTCGCCGGAACCGGACAGCCGGGACAGCAGCACCGACAGAGCGCTGTGCACGACCATGAACGGCGTCGCCCGATGAGCCTGGGCGACCCGGTCGACGAGCCTGCCGGTCTCCGGTGCGATCCGCGAGACATAGTTGTTGCCGCGGTACGACGACACCGCCGGACGCGGCCGGTCGGCCGGAAGATTCAACTCCTCCGGCAGACCCGCCAGGGTCGACTTCCAGTAGTCCAGCTGAGCGGACGCGACGGACTGCGGATCGGCTTCGTCGCCCAGAATCTCGCGCTGCCACAGCGTGTAGTCGGCGTACTGCACGGCGAGCGGCGACCAGGTCGGCACCTCCGCGTGCGTGCGCGCCGCATAGGCGATCATCACGTCACGGGTCAGCGGTGCCATCGAGAAGCCGTCCGCCGCAATGTGATGCACGACGAACACGAGCACGCTCTCGGTGGCGGACACCTTCAGCAGGCGCGCACGCACCGGCGGTGCGAGCGTCACGTCGAACCCGGCGCCGGCGAACTCGGTGACGACCGTGAGCACGTCGCTCTCGGCGACATCGTCGACCCCGAGGTCGATCCGCGCCGCATCCGGCGGGAGCACCTGCTGGTAACCCACCCCGTCGATCTCGGGGTAGACGGTCCGCAGGGTCTCGTGCCGGGCGACGACGTCGTTCACCGCGCGGGTCAACGCCTCGACGTCGAGGGCTCCGGTGAGCCGGATCGCGACCGGGATGTTGTTCACACCGGATTCGGTGTCGAAGCGGTTGAGGAACCACATCCGGGATTGCGCCGCGGACAACGGAATACGCTCCGGCCGTTCGGAAACCGCGGTGAGCGCCTTCCGAGCGCCCACTCCCGCGGACCGCTCGACACGGGTCGCCAGCGCCGCGACGGTCGACGCCTCGAACAGGACGCGCACCGGCACCGCCGTGTCGAGCGGTCCGCGGGAGTGGGCGCTCGGAAGGCGCTCACCGCGG
>NZ_JADZGH010000020.1:82583-89728 GCF_015865005.1 Rhodococcus sp. CX | reverse complement strand
GTCACGGGCGAGCGAGCCGAGCGCACCACCCGTTACGACCGCTGCATCATGAAATCCACCATCGCCTTGGTGTCCTTGTAAAAGACGTCGATCTCGCGGATCTTCCCGTCTTCGAGATGGTAGATCTCGACCATCGGGACTTCGAGCTCACGATCCACCCCGCCACGTGTCATCTTCGCGACTTGCCGGGTGATCACATGGTTCTCGCCGAGGTCGAAGACCTCTACGTCGACCGGACGAAGAGTGACCAGAGAATTGATCTTGGTCATGAGTGCCCTCAGGCCCTCCTTGCCCTTCCACTCACCGCCATACGGCAGTTCGGCGGCCTCCCGAATGATGATCTCCTCGTGGAAGGGATCCGATTGCCCGGTAACGCCTTTGTCTGCGATCTCCCCGTTGATACCACCGTCGGCAAGTCCGAGAACACTACCGACGCCCGTACCGCGTCGGCTTCGGTGGTGAACTTCCCGGCTGACCGGGGTCAGTTGCATCCCAGGGAATGGCGAAGCTCGACCTCGAACGCGTCCCCACTGGCATCCGTCGGACCGCTTGCCGCGAACCGTTCGACGTGCAGATTTCCGAGCTCCGGATGGCGAAGGAACTCCGCCGAGACGGCATCGATCATGGAACCGGGCCCGCAGGCGTAGATCTCGGTACCTTCCCGCGCTTCCCCCAGAATTCGCGGGAGGTCCGGGTAGCCGCGCTCGGTCTCGATCCATATGTCGACCGCCGCGCCGTGCATGGCGAGCGAGTCGCGGTATGCCATCGACGATTCGGTGCGCCCCCGTATACCAAGGTCCACTGCGCGTGGCGTCAGCGCGCTTCTTCGATCATCGGAATGAGCGGCGTGATCCCGATACCCCCTCCGATGAAGAGGTAGTTTTCGGCCACTGTCATGGGAAACGAATTCTTGGGTGTCTTGACGTCGAGCTTGATACCGGGCGCGGCGATCTCGCCCAATGATCACATATTGAACTACCAGCGTCAACGAATATGCCTGCCCGGCAATACTTCCCGCGTCCGCAGGCGCCGAGATGGACGCGGATCCGGGATCTCCCGAAACCGGACGTGTCGCCGTACCGAGGACGGTGGAGTATCTATTGACAAATATTTTTTGATGAGACTAACTTACTGTGACCCAGATCGCACCGGATGGCTGTAGATCAGCAACTCCGGTGAATATCCCACCCTCGCAACGACCGGCCCGGACCCTTGATGATCACCGGAACGCGACCGCCGCTCGAAGCAACTCGAGACCCCTCCGATCCCAAGCGAGGGTCGGGCGTTGTCGAACAGGTGGACCGCGAGGGACCGGTACACAGACGCACGACAACGAGGCGAAGAGAGTCCGATTCAATGTATCCACAGGCGGCAAACTCCCCAGCGGGGACCGACCACCCCGACGGATTAACGGCGGGACTTCAACGTGTGGCCCTGATAACGGGACCGAACACGGTCCAACTGCAGACAACTCGTGTCCCCGAACCCACAGGGCGCCAGGTCGCAGTCAAGGTGGATCTCTGTGGTGTCTGCGTGGCCGAAGTAAAGGCGTTCCACACCGGAGCAGGGCACGGACCCGAGCTGTGCGGCCACGAATGGACAGGACGCGTCGTGGCAACCGGCCCGGAGGTCGCCGACGTGAAGACAGGCCAACGCGTCGTAGTCGGAGTGCCCGCACCGTGCGGCGAGTGCGAATCGTGCGCCGCGGGACGTACGGACTTCTGCTCGTTCGTGATGACGGTGGCACGCGGCCGCGATCCCGGCGCTGCACCGCACGGAGGTTTCGCCACCGTCATGACAGTGCCCGAGTATCGCGTCGTGGCCGCTCCGCACCATCTGGCCGCGGAAGAAGCTGCATTCGTCGAACCGGCGGCGATCGCATGGCACGCCGTACGGCGCGCGTGCATCGCACCGGGTGACCGCGTGGAGATACTCGGTGCGGGTCCGATCGGGCTGCTCCTGCTCCAACTCGCGAAAGTCGCCGGCGCAGGCACCGTCGCGGTCACCGAACCCAATCGCAAACGCCGTGCCCTCGCGAGCGCACTGGGGGCCGATGACGTCCGTGCGGACACCGGTGACGGACTGACGAAACCGGACATCGTGTTCGAGTGCACCGGTATGCCCCAGGCACTTCAATCGGCGGTCGACCACGTCCGCCAGGGAGGCAAGATCATCGTCGTAGGAGACGCGGCCTTCGCTGAGGTGCAACCGAGACTATGGCTCGCGAAGGAGGCCACGGTCATCGCAGCGGCCGGCTACACCCGCGCCGAGATGGAACAAGCAATGAATCTGATAGCAGACGGACGAGTAACAGTCACCCCTCTGCACACGCGCACGGTCGGCCTCGGCGCCTTGGCGGGCGCCCTGATCGATCTCGCAGAAGCGTGCCCGAAGGACGTGAAGATACTCGTCGATCCGTGGATGGAGGACTCATGAAGATCGGATTGCGCTACGACATGCGAGCGCCGGACCTGGGTCCGGGCACCGCATCGACGGCAACGCTCTATGCAACCGCGGTAGAACAGTGCAAATGGGCCGACGAACGAGGATTCGGTACCGTCTATCTGGCCGAGCATCACGGCGCCGAAGACAACTACTGCCCGTCTCCGGTCGTGCTCGCGTCCGCGATCGCGGGGGTGACACGCGACATCCGCATACACTTCTCCGCGTTGTGCGTCACGATGCACGATCCCCTCCGGCTGGCCGAAGACCTCGCGGTGCTGGACCTGATCGCAGGTTCCGGTCGAATCGAGATCACAGCGGGAATAGGTTATCGCCCACACGAATTCGAGATGTTCGGCGTCGACTTCGAAAATCGCGCCAAGGTATTCGAGGAGAAGCTCGCCGTCCTGCAGCAGGCATGGAGCGGCAAACCCTTCGAGTACCGCGGAAAGACGGTTCGGGTAACACCCGTACCGGCCACACCGGGCGGACCGACGATGTACATCGGTGGCAATGCCAGACCGTCCGCCAGGCGCGCGGCGCGTATGGGCCTCGGCTATCGACCTGCAACCGAGGAGCTGTACAACTACTACGAATCCGAATGCACCCGGCTCGGGCATCCCGCACCCGAACCGTTCCCTCGACACGGTCCCGCTTTCGTCTACATCTCCGAGGACCCCGAACGTGCACTCGCAGAAGTAGCTCCCCACATCATTCATGCGAGCAACATGTACGCGCAGTGGGCAAGCGAGCGTTCCAACGCAACATTCAACGGCTATTGGAGTCGGAAGATCGACCTCGACTCGATCAGAGCGGACCCGAACATGTGGATCCTCAGCCCCGACGAGGCGGTTGCCCGACTGCAGGAGCTCGACGGGAACTTCGAGTTGCGACTCCACCCCCTCCTCGGCGGTCTTCCACCCGAACTTTCCTGGCGAAGCCTCGAACTTCTCGCCGACGCTGTACTACCGCGGTTGACTCCCCAACACACCCACGGTTGAGCGGTACCCGTGCGGCGATCCCTGGGCTCGACCGGCGCAATCGTTTGTTCTGATCTTGAAGAAAGGTTCACCACGATGGATATTCGGAAGCCTTGGGTTGTCGACAGCACTCTCAGCGAGCGATTTCCCGTCTACACCAGGGGAAATGCCGGCGAGGTAGCCGGGATGGTCGCATCTCCTCTGCAACAGACCGTCATCAGCGGATGGCGCTCCGAGACAGCCTGGCGCCAGGCGCTTGTCGACTTCGGTGCCTTCGAAGAGACCGAGTTCAGTCCTGATCATCTCGACATCCTCGGAATCGTGCACGGATATATCTACATAAACCTTTCGATTCAGCGGGTCTTCGGCGTACGCATGCCGGGAGCGAGCCCCGAGCTGATGGACAGGACGTACCTGGGCGCGAGTGCCGGCGCCCCGACGTACACGCCGCAACCGGGGGACAATGCACCGCAATACAGTGCGCGCGTGGAGGAAAGTATTGCCCGCGTGATGAGCACCCGGTCGCGGCCGGATCTCGACAGCGACGCACACGCAGCGCGAGTGCTCAGGAGCGAGAGGCCTGACTACTCGACCCTGTCGGACCTGGAATTGATCGAGTACTCGAACGCCGTCCACGAGCGCTACGCCGCTGATTTTCTCCGCAAGCACATGCTCATGATGTACGAATCATCCATCGTGACAGGTTTTCTCGATCAAGTGCTGGCGAGCCTGGGGGATCCGTCCCTTGCCGTGAGTCTGATGGGCGGATGGGGTGGAGTGGCTTCCGCAGCTCCGGCACAAGAACTTTGGCGTCTCGGCCGACTCGTTGCCGGTTCGAAGTCGCTCGTGAAGGAGTTCGAGAACGGTACGGCCGATGTTCTGGATCGGCTCCGCGCAAGCACCGGCGAACGGGCACGGACGTTCGTCAAGGAGTTCGATTCCTTCCTGTTCGAGTACGGCTCGCGCTCTACGCAGGAGTGGGACGTCTTCCCGCCGGACTGGGAAACGCATCCGAACATCGTTGTCAATCTCGTCGACCAGATGCGTAAGCTTCCCGAGGACAGGGCTCCGTCGGTGACCGGGGCACAGGTACGCGAGGGACGCGAGTCGCTGTTGCGGGAACTTCGCAGCAAGCTCGGAGCGAACTCCGAGGCGCTGGGTCAGCTCGAGGCCGCCGTAGCGGCATTGTCGGTGTGGATGCCAGCACGAGAGTTGAGCAAAACCAACTATATTCGTGTGCTGCACGAAGTTCGTCTACCGCTTCGTGAGCTCGGCAAGCGATACGAGGCCCGTGGGATTCTCGAATCGTTCGAGGATCTGGCGCTCCTTCGATTGGACGAAGTCGAGCAGTTGACGACCGATCCACGAGTCGCCGATGTCATCGCAGACCGGAAGCGTTGGGTCGCCGAACTGGAAAAGCTGGAACCTCCGTTCGTGGTCGTGGCCGGAGAGATCTCCAGCCCCACCACCTGGGAACAACGGACCGGGCCGTCGGC
The DNA here is from genome assembly GCF_015865005.1 of Rhodococcus sp. CX. Classification (NCBI taxonomy): domain Bacteria; kingdom Bacillati; phylum Actinomycetota; class Actinomycetes; order Mycobacteriales; family Nocardiaceae; genus Rhodococcus; species Rhodococcus sp. CX. The sequence goes on along the minus strand of NZ_JADZGH010000020.1, from coordinate 84,810 downwards.
GGCGCCCATTGCCGCGAGCGGTGACGTCCTGACGGGAATCGCAGCATGTCCGGGTACAGCAACAGGCATCGCAAGAGTCGTGCTCGATCCGAACGAGGCAGAAGAACTCGAGCCCGGTGAGATTCTGGTGGCACCGGAGACAGATCCCGGCTGGACTCCTCTGTTCACCACGTGTTCCGGGGTCGTCGTGAACGTGGGTTCCCCGCTGAGCCACGCCGCCATCGTCAGCCGTGAGCTCGGCATACCCGCTGTCCTGGCCGTCGATCAAGCCACTCGCCGCATCAAGACCGGCACTCTGCTCACCGTCGACGGAACCGCCGGGACGGTCACCATCCATTGAGCTGGAGGACAGCGAAACCTGTGAAGGGACCGGAAGTCACGTCGACCGGGTCCACTCGTCGAGGCTGAACAGGAAGCCGAATTATCGGTTTCTCCACAATATTCGAGGAGTAGTAATGACCGAAGAAATTGAGCAGTCCTTGAACTGCGATCTGCTGATCGTCGGTTTCGGCGTCACAGGCGCATGCGCGGCACTCGAAGCCCGCTCCGAGGGAGCGGATGTTCTGGTTCTCGAACGGGCATCCGGCGGAGGAGGCACGAGCGCTCTGTCCGAAGGAGTGATCTACCTCGGCGGCGGCACCAAACTCCAGCGCGATCTGGGCATCGAGGACGATGTCGAGTCGATGTTCCGCTTCCTGGATGCAACGTGCAACGTTTCGAACAAGGCGGTTCTGCGAAAGTTCTGCGACGGCAGCGTCGCTCATTTCGACTGGCTCGAGGAACAGGGCGTCCCGTTCGCGCGCGAGCTCTATACCGACAAGCACATCTGTCCACCCGCCGGGCCCGGTCTGTTCGGCACAGGCAACGAAAAGGTATGGCCCTACCGGGAGATCGCACAGTGGGCCTATCGCGGCCATCTCGTGAACGGGCCGACGGGCAATGCAGGCTCCAAGCTGATGGAAGTGCTGCTGGCCCGTTGCATCGAGGCGGGGGTGCGGTTCATCGGTGATGCACGTGTGTTGCACCTGAGCCGCAATCGGGAAGAGCGTGTGACCGGTGCAGCGTTCCGCCGCCACGGCATCGACCATTCCGCCAGTGCCCGGCAAGGCGTGCTGCTCGCCACCGGCGGCTTCCAGATGAATCGAAGGATGGTGGCGCGCGATTTCCCGTTCCTGCTGGAGCACGGAGTGCCGATCGGCGACGACTACAGTGACGGGTCCGGGATCGAAATGGCCCAGGAGATCGGTGCCGATGTGGAATCGATCGGCGCCCTTCATGCCACGGCCAGCATCTATCCCCCGGGCCAACTGGTGAAGGGCATCATCGTCAACAAACTCGGCAAGCGCTTCGTGGCCGAGGACAGCTATCACGGAAGGACGGCGGCGTTCGTTTTCGACCAACCGGATCGCAAGGCCTACCTGATCGTCGATTCCGAAATCTTTGCATATCCGGAGTTGGCCGAGTTCTTCCGATACCGCCTGATCGACGGCTGGGATTCGGTGGCGGAAATGGAACGCGGTCTCGGCATCACGGAAAGATCCCTGCAGAAGACTCTCGCCGACTACAACGAATTCGCCGCCCAGGGCCGTGACCCTCAGTTCGGCAAGTACCCGGACTGGCTGAAGCCGTTCGACAACGGCCCATATGCCGCGTTCGATCTGTCGGCCGACAAGGTCCTCTACCACTATCATTCGCTCGGCGGGCTCAGAGTCGATGACAACGCCCGCGTGATCGCCACCACCGGTGAACCGATCGAAGGCCTCTATGCGGCCGGCAGTTGCGCAGCCGGGATCACCCAGACCGCCAAGGGTTATGCCAGCGGTATGACCCTGGCGAACGGGTCATTTTTCGGCCGCGTTGCCGCGCGGCACGCCACTACCGGTTCCGGAACGGTTACGCGAGTGGATGCGGAAGGTGTTGCGCCCCGGGTTCAGTGGAGGCTCACGATGAATCGCTCTTTTGTTCCGACGGGGATAGATGACTCGTAGTAGGACTGTTCGGCTTCGACGGGTGGGATCATCCCGATCTCGCCGTGCAGTTTCCGGTGATTGAACCGATCGATGTACTCGGCCACCGCAATTTCGAGGTCGTCGATCGATCGCCACGGACCCTTGTTGCGGACCAGCTCTGCTTTGAACAGCGAGTTGAACGCCTCGGCGAGGGCGTTGTCGTAGGATTGACCGGCTAATCGCGGCCCAGACCGCGGTGATCCCGGTCGGAATGGTTT
>NZ_JADZGH010000020.1:78006-82573 GCF_015865005.1 Rhodococcus sp. CX | reverse complement strand
CCCGGATCGACATAGTCGGGGTCGTGACGCTTGGAATGATCACCGCGCTGGGTGGCGGCATCATCCGCGACATCCTCATCGACGACCTGCCGCCCGCGACGTTCAGCGACTGGCGGTACCTTGCGGTTGCCGCGGCCGGCAGTCTCCTCGCGTTCTTCGCCCGCAAGCTCGAACGCCTGTCCACACCCATCACGATGTTCGACGCCGCAGGCTTGAGCCTGTTCGCCGTCACCGGCGCGGGCAAGGCACTCGACTTCGGCCTCGGTCCGGTGCAGGCGATCATCCTCGGCACGATCACCGGGGTCGGTGGTGGCACCGTGCGTGACGTGCTGATCGGCCGTATACCGGTCGTATTGAACAGCGAACTCTATGCCATTCCCGCGTTGGTTGCGGCGACCGTCCTCGTAGTCTGCGAAAGCCTGGACCTACCGACCCTACCCGCGGCGCTCGGCGCCGCGGCAATGTGTTTCATCATCCGAATGATCGGTGTGCGTTACGGTCTCAACGCGCCCGGTCCGCACGGGTTCGACGACCCCGAACCGCCGAAACGGGTGTGATCTTTCGTTGTCCCATTGCATGTCTCGAGCATGTCCGCGGCGCGCGGGGTGGTTCGACCGACCCGTGGGCGACGGTCGGTGGTGACGTCGTGGTATGGGGTCCGGTGCTGGGTGTGGCACGGTGAGCTCGGGTGGGGTATGAACCGCCCTGGATCCGGTAGAGACCTCGTTCAGGCCACCGCGAGGATCGAGGCGGCGGTGGGGTGCTGTTCACGGTAGCGCGTCTCGTACTCGATCGGCGGGAGATAGTCGATCGAGGAATGCAGTCGGTCCGCGTTGAACCAGCGGACCCACTCGGCGGTCTCCCGTTCGACCTCGGTTCGACCGGACCAGACCGAGCCCGGTCGATCAGCTCGGTCTTGTAGAGACCGATCGTCGACTCCATCAGCGCGTTGTCGAGGGCTTGACCGGCTAATCGCGGCCCAGACCGCGGTGATCCCGGTCGGAATGGTTCATCGCAGGGACGCTGGATTACGGCGGAGTCGTCGCAGTTGTTCCTCGTGTCTGGTGACGCTGGCGGCGAGCTCTTCGACGACGGTGCGCAGGTGCGCGACCTCGGTGGCCAGACCGGTCAGGGTGCGGGCCTCGGTTTGTCGGGTGCGGTGTTCGTCGACGACAGCACGCAACTGAGTGTTGCGGTAGAGCGTCGCCCGGCCGACCTGCGCTCGTTCGGCGACGGCAGTGAACGTGATCGGCTCGCCCACGGCGGCGAGCTCGGCGCAGACCCGCTCGACCCTGAGCAGGGTGTTCTCGCTCATCCAGCCGCCGATTCGGAGATCAACACGTCGAGTCGCGATACGAGAGCGCGATGCCGCTCCGCCTCCTCGATCCATCCCCGCTTCTCCGCATCATCGGCGAGGTCCCGGGCGTCGACGCGTTGCGCTGCAAGGACAGCGAGGTGAGTGGAATCGGTGTGGAAACTCGGGCAATGCTCGCAGATGTTGGCATACGGGCACGAGCCTTGCGCGGGTGCCCGCACGCAGTATCCGCCGGCCAGCCGCGATTTGATCGCCGGTGCATCCTTCCATCCGCCGTCGCCGGTGACGTCGATCAGCGGGAGCGGGGTGCGGCCGGTCGGCATCGGCCCGATGCGGCTCTTCGCCAGGTCCAGTGCGCGTTCGTACTCGCTGCGCACCGTGGCATCGAACAGGTGCGCATAACGCAGACTCATCTGGGTCGACACATGCCCGAGCAGCGCCATCAGCGCCTGCAAGGACACACCGGCGTTGATCAACGCTGTGGCGTAGGTGTGCCGGAGTTGGTGCGGGGTGATGTGCCCCAACCCTGCCGTGGCAGCGGCCCGGTTCAACTCGTCCCGTACTGCGTTCTGCGAGAGCCGTTTTCCGTGATGGGTGAACAGGAAATCGGCGGGAGCGCCCGTGCGGGGATGACGGAGCGGCCGGCCGGACGAGCGGGTCGCGGTGATCCGATCGACAAGGGTGAGAACTTCCTCGTCGACCGGGACCATTCGCTCGGAGTCGAGTTTGCCGAGAGGGACCTTGAGCCAGGATCCCTGTTCGGGGGATTTCGTGGATGCAGTCGAGCTCGAGGTCGAGGAGTTCCCCGATCCGCAACCCGCATGCCCGCTGCACCAGCAGTGCATCGGCGGCAAGTCGGTAGGGTGAATCCGATAGTGCTGCAGTAAGTTTACGATCCGCATCGACCGGCAGATATCGAGGCAGGACGCGCTGCGCACGAGGCAGATCGGCGCGGAAGATCAATTTCCGTGGCGGTGCATCGTCCCAACCCCATTCGGTGATCTCGGAGAGGAAATTGCCGACCGCATGGACACGCCGGATCCGGTCCGCGACGGTGATCGGCTCACCGGTGACACTGTTGACGGTGGTGGTCAGCGAGGTGATGAACGGTTCGATGTGCCGACGCCGATCCAGTTCGGCCAGCGAGACGATGTGGGGGTCGATGGTGGCAAGATATCGGCCGAAATGTGCCAGCCGGGTGGCCAGGCTGCTGACCGTGTGGGTGGTGCAGGTGGCGCGTTTGCGGTGCAGGTAGGCCACGAACGCCGGACGCAGCGCGGCGGGAACATCGGCCATCCGCTCCTCGAGCGTAAGCGCAGCTGCGGTCGTCGGTCGTGCTGGACTGTCGAGGATTCCGAGGTGGAAGAGGATCTGCCGGGCACTGTGGGTAGTGGCGCGATAGTGTCTGGCGCCTCGACCGGTGCGCATCTGCCGAATATCACACGCGTGCAACAGGTCCTGCAGATCACTCTCATGAAGATCGGTCAGCGGTCGAGCAGTCTGGATCAGCAGCCGGGCAATGATCTGCGATCCGATGGCGGAGGCGACGCGCTGGGTGAATCCCAATTCGCGTGCTGCGCAGATGAACCGATTCAGGTCTGGTGCGAGGCGACTGTCGGCCAGTTCGTGCCACAGGCTCGACAGTTTGCGGTGAACGAGATAGTCGTAGCCCGGCTGCAGTCGCCGACTGACCATCAGGAAGGTGATGAACGGGCGGGTCGAGCAGTTCGCCGCCAAACGCGTGTCGAGCGGCAGGTATGCCCACTGCTGGACCTGCGGCCAACGCCGCAGGAACGAGCGGGCGGCCCGGGTGTAGGCGGTGTTGCCGCGGCCGCGCCGCTGGAGGTGGACCATGTAGGCGGCGTAGATGTCCGCCGGGCTCTCACTCTCGGGTGCGGTCGCGTAGTCGTGTGCGGGCTGCATCGAATTCCGCCTTGACGTGGGTCGGTGTCAGATGGATGTAGCGGGCTGTGGTGTCGACGTGCGCGTGCCCGAGCAGTGCTTGCATCACGGCCAGATCCACACCGGCTTCGGCCATCGCGGTGCCGAAGGTATGTCGCAGCGCATGCGGATGACCGGCGAGTACTCCCGATTTGCGGCGGTGGTAGCGGAAGACGGTCCGCAACCCGGCCGGGGTCAACGGCTGGCCCCGGTTCGGGCCCTTCGCGACCAGGAACAGTCGCGGGCTCGACGACTCGGGTCGTTCGGTGAGCAGATATGTCTGAATCAGTCCTGCCACTTCCACATCGAGTGGCACTCGACGTTCCTTGGCGCCTTTGCCGAAGACTCGTATCCAGCGGGTACCGATGTCGATATCGGTGACCTCGAGAGTCAAGACCTCTCCGGATCGTAAGCCGGAGAGCAACATCAGGCCGGCGATCGAGCGGTCCCGCCATGTTCGCAGGCTGGAGAGCAGATCCGCTGTTTCACGCCGGTCGAGCGGTCGTGGTAGTCGGCGGGGTTCGCGCAGGCGTAGCGCCGATCGGCGTTTGGACCGGACGAGGTGGCCGAGCAGGCCGTTGCGTTCTTCGGCGCTGACTCTGTGGGCTTCCCGTCCGCTGGGTATCGGGTTGCGTAGCTCGGGTTCGCGCAGAGCGCGGAAGGTGAACAGCCCGGTCAGGGCGGCGAGCCGGTGGTTGATGGTGGTAGCGCAGTAGTGATCGAGACGCCGGCCGGTCATCGACAGCACGTTGGCGGGGCGTCCCTCGATCGCAGTTTCGCGGCAGTGCCGCATGAAGTCCAACACGGTGTCGGTGGTGACCGAATCGAGGCTGGCGCTGTGAGATTCGAGCCAGCGGCAGAACGCGAGCAGATCGTAACCGTAGGCACGCACGGTGCGTGGTGAGTAGTTCCGGTCGGTCAGGTAGGCGAGATATTCGTTGACCGATGGGTACTTCTCGGCACTGGACCCGGACATCTTCCAGGCGGCTTCGGTGCCGGATTCGAGATACAGCCTGGGCTGATCCGTCATGAGACAGGTGTAACGCCGTCGTCGATGGTGGTCAAGCACTTCCAGCATCGGCGTGTCGGTTTCCGGGTAACGATCCGGTGGATTAGCCGGTCAACAGGCAGTCGCCGACGCTGCCGATGGAACCAGCGATCCCCGACTCGACCAGAGCCTCGGTGAACGCCAGCGATGTGTATTGACTTCCGGCCTCGGAGTGGTGCACCAAACCTGTTGTGGTGAAATGGAAATCAGTTCGTCTTCTCGTGAACAGGGCTTGCTCTGGAACACCGTGGACCAGCGTGGTG
>NZ_JADZGH010000020.1:72180-77996 GCF_015865005.1 Rhodococcus sp. CX | reverse complement strand
GCGTGTCGGTTTCCGGGTAACGATCCGGTGGATTAGCCGGTCAACAGGCAATCGCCGCGGCTGCCGACCGAGGCGACCGCGCCGGCATCGGCAAGGCGTTGGTGTAGCGCACAGCTCGATATTGCACTCCGCGATCGGAGTGGTGAATCAGCTGCGATAGGTTCTGACCTGCATGTTCACGGGTCCAGATGCCCATCTCCAACGCATCGAGCGCGAGATCGGTGCGCAGGCTCGTCGACAGCTGCCATCCCACTATGCGGCGCGAGAAAACGTCGATGACGAATGCGGCGTACGTCCAGCCGGCGAACGTGCGGACGTAGGTTATGTCGGCGACCCACAGTTGGTCCGGAGCCGACGTGATGAACCCTCGATTGACCAGGTCAGCGGGTCTTTCGGTGTCCACCGAGGCGATCGTGGTCCGCGGGTTCTTCGACCGGGTGATGCCGCGTAAACCTTCGGCGCACATCAAGCGTTCGACGGTGCACCGGGCCACCCGGATGCCCTGGCGCTTCAGCTCCGCGTAGACCTTGCGGGCACCGTAAACGGCGTAGTTCTCGCCGTGAATCTGGTGGATCTGCTCGACCAGTTCCGCGTCGCGGATCGCCCGCGCTGAGGGCGGGCGGGTTTTGGCGGCGTAGTACGTCGACGGGGCGATCTGCACACCGGCCTGAGCAAGGACTCGGCAGATCGGCTCGACCCCGTAATCGGTCTTGTGGGCGTCGATGTAGTCGACGATCACTTGAGTTTGCGGTCGAGCTCCGCTGCCGCGAAAAACGCCGCTGCTGTTGTCAGGATCTCGTTGGCGCGCCGCAGTTCTCGGTTCTCTCGCTCGAGTTCAGCGATCCGTTTCGCCTCGTCCGTCGTAGTGCCAGGGCGATCGCCACCGTCGATCTCGGCCTGGCGAACCCACGTGCGCAGGGCCCCGGGATGGATGCCCAATTGGTCGGCGATCCGCTTGATCGCCCCAATCTTGGATCCCGGGTCACGGCGCGCCTCGATCGCCAGCCGTGTCGCTCGTTCCTTCCGCTCCTCCGGGTACTTCCTCGGCGCTCCCATGGATCTCATCCTTCCGTGTGATGAGATCCTCTACCAGACCCGGTACGCAACAGTGACGACCGTGTCGTAATCCGGTGACCATCCCAGCATGACGAAACCGGACCCGGCGGCCCACCAGAGGAGATGCCCTGCATCGCCGCTGGTGGGCCGGCAACCGCGAACGAGTGGGGCAATTACTCCAGCGTTGGATAACTGTCATATCTCGTATTCACCTGTGGTACTCGTTCCGGGGTGATCTTTGCACCGACCTCTCCCCGAGCGCGTACCGCCGGACCGAGCGCCTGCGTACGGCGTGTCTTCCCGCAGCGACTGTCGCGGCTGCGTGCATTCCGGGACAGCACACGACCGCAGGGGATCGACCGAAGGTCAGCGCCGAGACTGTAGCGGGCCGAGGTCTCGCGGTCGACTGCATACCGAGCAGGGACTGCTTCGGAATCGTCAAACCTACTCTTAGGCTTGCGATTCGCGTTTCAACTGTCGATTCCGCTCTTCCCACGCCATGTCCAGAGCCAGATACTCCAACGCAGTCACGATGTGGGCGATCGAATAGGCAGGGGGGTCGTTGTTGTCGCCGGACAGAATCTCGTGGATCATGCTCACTCCTCGCCGCCATCGCACTACACGGACCGAAAGGGTCAGTCCTCGATCCACTCGACGTGCAGCACTGCAGGACTCGATCAATACAATCGCCGCACGTCCTGCGGGTCTTCCGATCATCGTGGAGAGCCGAGAAATAGTCAATATCTAGAATATTTTGTCCTCTTCATACGAACCAGAATGCGCAGGGAAGTTCGGCGTGGAGGTCTGGTCCTGCAGCTACATCCTGTGTGCGCGGGACGCCAATAGTCGATCTCGAGCGCAGTCGAAGGGGTGGACGAGCCGACATCCGGTGAAGTCGACGCCCGCGGCCGTCGGGAAACCGACGCGATCCCACGTCAGGCGATGCGACGGGTTACCGACGAAGGGGCCTACAGGCAGTCGACAGGGTGCGGTCCCGAGGAAGAACGTCGCGGTGGGCCACGCGCTCTCGCCGTACCGAGTTCCGGCGTCTATGCTCCGGGCGTACCAGGGCCATAGACAGCATGCTCGCGCGTCTACCCAGAGATGACCTGGTGGCTCGCGAGCGAACTCCGCTTCCCCGAGTCGAGGTGAGATATTCTTCACATGAACACCCAGTCCGGCGGAAATCTGCCAGTAGAACTGACCAGCTTCGTCGGCCGGCGCGAGAGCATCACCCACGCCAAGAATCTGTTCGCCCCCGCCCGCCTGCTCACCCTCACCGGTATGGGCGGCGTCGGGAAGACACGCTTCGCCCTCAGACTCGCCCGGGAAATACGACGCGACTTCCCCGACGGTGCCTGGCTGGTCGAACTCGCCGACCTCGGCCAAGGATCCCTCCTGGCCCCAACCATCGGCCGCGTCCTCGGTCTCCGCGACGAATGGGACGATCCCGCCGAGAACCTGATCAACCACCTGCGCGAACGCCGCCTGCTGCTGATCCTCGACAACTGCGAGCACCTTCTCGACCCCTGCGCCGAACTGATCGACCGGATACTTCGTGCAACCTCCGCCGTCAAGATCATCGCCACCAGCCGACAGGTCCTCGGCCTCGACGGCGAGCAGGTCTTCCCCGTCCCTCCACTGGCCCACACTGCTGCCGTAACCGGCATCAACGAAGCAATGCAACTGTTCGAAGAGCGCGCCTCCGCGGCCGACCCCGCCTTCCGCATCACCGACGACAACCGCGCCGCTGTAGAACGCATCTGCCGTGCGCTCGAAGGTTTACCCCTGGCCGTCGAACTTGCCGCCGCCAACGCCCGCACCTTCAACACCATCGACATCGCCGAGTACCTGCACAGCACAGAAATGCTGCGGGCCACCGACCGCACCCGCCCCACCCGGCACCGCACCCTGGCCGCCGCCGCGGACTGGAGCTACCAACTGTGCACCCCCGACGAGCGCCACCTCTGGGAACAACTGTCCGTGTTCACCGGCGGCTTCACCATCCACGCCGCCACAACCGTCGGCCTCCCGCACACCACACCCGAGGACGCGGTCCCCGAGGACACCGCACACCGCGACACCGTCTTGCGTGCACTGATCGGACTGGTCGACAAATCGATCATCACACGCATCGATGCCCTCGGTCCGCACAGCCGCTACCGCATGCTCGAGCCGGTACGCCAATACGGCGCCGACAAACTCGCCGCCACCCCCCACGCACACCACATACGCCGACGTCACCGCGACTACTTCTTCGACCTCGCCCAACGCAGCATCACCGACTACTGCAGCGACCGCGACATCGACTGGTACGCGACCACCCGAGCCGAACACCCGAACATCAGGCAAGCACTTACCTACAGCCTGTCCGACCTCGATCATCCGCAGATCGCACTCGAGATGGCAACCGTTTTGACGCCGTTCTGGCAACAGTCCGGTTCTGTCCTCGAGGGATACCAGTGGATTCGTCGCGCCCTCGATCTCCTTACCGCACCATGCCGCGAACGCGCCGGAGGTCTGGCCACCGCGAGCATCCTCGGCTTCCTTCTGGGCAAGACCGATGAAGCCCGTGCACTCCTCCGCGACCACCGGGAGCTGATCGAGCAACTGGGGTTCGATGAGGTCCCCGTGATCACTCTGTACGCCTCTGCATTCGAAATATACGAAGACGGGGACATCCACGGCGCGCTCGCCTACGCCGAGCGAGCGGTGGATCTAGGTCTCGACCGAGCGAATCCGGGCCTCGTGGCCGAAGTGATGGCGCTCTCCGACCTGTACGCAATCCTCATCGAGAGCGAGCGAACCGAAGAGCTTGCCCAGCGATTCCTGCAGTTCACCGAACGCCATGGCGCCCACTTGCTGAAAGCGATAGCCCTGTTCCCTCTCGGCGCGGTCAAGTGGTATGAGGGGGACCTCGGTTCCGCCGTTTCCCTTATGCGGGAGGCGATCAGCCTCTACCAGAAGTTCGAGCAACCAGGAATGGTGGCAGTGTGCATCGAGGGACTCGCCTGGTCCGCGGCCGGAAGTGATCCGGAACGGGCGGCAAGGCTCTTGGGTGCCGCGGGATCGCTGTGGCAGCACAGCCAGATGCCGTTGGCTCAGGACGCCGTACACCGCGTCACCTCGAGAATTGAATCCGACCTCCGACGAAGCCTGGGTGACACCCGCTTCGAACGAATTGTGAAGGAGGGGCGGGAACTGTCATTCGTGGAATCTGTCGACCTTGCCCTGGGCACCGACGTCGGTACGAAATCCAGACCCCGCAACCGTGCCAGCCGTGCCGGCCTCACCCGGCGCGAGGAGGAGATCGCCGCCTTGGTCGCCGACGGCCTGACCAACAAGCAGATCGCCACCAAACTCGTGATCTCCGCGCGCACCGTCGACGCCCACGTCGAGCACATCCTCACCAAACTCGGATTCCGCTCACGGACGCAAGTCGCACGGTGGCTGGCCGGGCCGTAGTCACCCCATCGGCCCTGACTATCCTGTTCCGGCGAGGTAGGCAAGGATCTCGACGCCGGCCGACGTGAGTTTCACTCCCTCGTTGCCCCGTCCGGGTGCGCAGAATGCAATGAGCCCGAGTTCCTCGAGGCGTCCGAGTTCTCGGCTCTCGGCTCGCGGACTTTCGTGTCGGGAACCGGCCCGGCCCGTCTTGCCGGTGTCGCCCAGGCGGTGAGAGTGCGCTACCAGCGTCTGCACCCCTACTTGGTGGAGCACAGCCATATCCGTTGCGTTCATGGTGACCTCCTTGTCGAGGTACAGCCTGGCCCAGGTCGACTACCGGATCCATTCGTCGAACTACCTAGGTAAGTACCTATGATTCGCATCACAATGGCCTTTTCGGCTCGTCTTTCCTGCTCGGCCTGGCTCAGGACTCACACCAACGAAGCTGAACAAAGTCCTCGCCACCATTCGGTCTCATACGAACAGACGATCGCGCACCGGCCTTCTGGACCGGTGCGCGATCAGGAGGCACCACATCATCTGTACGGACGAAGTGGCGTCAGACCTTGTGGGGCTCCGACGCGCGGAACATGTCGTCACGCTCGACGACCTTCACGCGCTCGCGGCCCTCGGCCTCGCCCAGGCTGCGCTCGTGCGCGTCGAGGCGGTACCAGCCCTGCCACGTGGTGTACGGCAGCTCCCTGGCCTCGAGGAACGCGACGACGGCATCCGCGTCGGGCTCGGCCGGGGTGTTCAGCCGGCCCTTGGCGTGGTCCTCGAGCAGGTTCGCGACCGTCTCGTTCGCGTCGCCCTTGGTGTGGCCGATCAGGCCGACCGGGCCGCGCTTGATCCAGCCGGTGACGTAGGTGTGCGGCAGGAACCGGTCGTGGCCCTCGGCGGTCTCGTCGGCGACGACGCGGCCGGCCTCGTTGGGGACGGTGCCCGCCTGGTCGTCGAACGGCAGCTGCGCGATGTTCTGCGACAGGTAGCCCACGGCGCGGTAGACCGCCTGGACCTCCCAGTCGTTGAACCTGCCGGTGCCGCGGACGTTGCCGGTGCCGTCGAGCTCGGTGCGCTCGGTGCGCAGACCGACGACCTTGCCGTTCTCGCCGAGCACCTCGGCGGGCGACTCGAAGAAGTGCAGGAACAGCTTGTGCGGGCGGTCGCCCACGTCGCGGATCGCCCAGTCCTGCAGGGTGTTGGCGACCATGTCGACCTGCTTGGAGTTGCGGCGCGCGAGCTCGGAGCCCTCGTCGTACTCGATGTCCTCCGGATCGACGATGACCTCGATGGTGGGCGAGTGGTCGAGTTCG
>NZ_JADZGH010000020.1:69479-71946 GCF_015865005.1 Rhodococcus sp. CX | reverse complement strand
GCCGTAGCTGCCGTCGAGGTCGATGCCGGGGATGTTCAGGGCCCGGTCGGCGTTGGCGCCGGTGGAGAAGATCACCGCGTCGTAGAACCGCTTCAGGTCCTCGAGGGTGAAGTCGGTGCCGTAGTCGAGGTTGCCGAGCAGGCGGACCTGCGGCTTGTCGAGCACCTTGTGCAGGGCGGTGATGATGCCCTTGATGCGCGGGTGGTCCGGGGCCACGCCGTAGCGGATCAGGCCGAACGGCGCCGGCATGCGTTCGAACAGGTCGATGCTGACCCCGGGATCCTGCGCAGTGTCGGACTTCATGAGCGCATCGGCGGCGTAGATACCGGCGGGGCCGGCACCGACGATGGCGACGCGAAGGGGACGAGTCTGATCGGTCATCAGGGGTCAACTACCTCTTCGGAGAACGGACGGACGTGATTCAGCTTAATTTAGGTTGCCCTCTGATGGGCCGACACGGTGCCGCGGCAGACGGGCGGCGAGTGCGTGCAGAACGCAGCTGGGTGGGGAATCGCTTCAGCGACAACACATATGGGCAGACACACGACAGAGGTCGACGGCGAGACGTCGAACGAGGTGTGCGTAGGCCATGAACCAATTCCTACCTCGAGAGGGTTTATTGAGGCAAATGCGCCCCGACCGGCGGCAATCGACCTCCACCTAGGATCGGGGGCATGGCAGACAAGCGACCCGCACCCGAACCGGACCCCGACGAGCCCGAACGCAGCACCGCCGGACCGTTCCTCGGGGCCCTCGCCGTCGTGGTCGTGCTCATCCTCGTCGTCGTCGCCGGGCAGGTCTTCGGACCGTCCGACGAGTCCCTGAGCGACTCCGATCTGGTGTCCCGGACGGTCGACGACTACGTGCGAGCGCACAACACCGACGACGACGATGCGATGACGCGGCTTCGCTGCGCCGAGCTGCCCGCCGATCAGGCTCCGCTCGCCGACGTCGACGGGGAGGCCACGATCGACGAGTTCGGCACCGTGGACATCGAGGGAGACCGGGGCCGCGTCGAGACCCGCACCACCGTCGACGGAGAGCAGGACACGGTCGTCTGGTCGTTGACGCGCGTCGACGGCGACTGGCGGATCTGCACCGCCTGATTCCCCGCCCGCCTCGCAGGCCCCGACACGTCTGTGGAAAGCTGGTGCGGTGAGCTACGCAGGTGATATAACGCCGCAGCAAGCCTGGGAGCTGCTGCAGGAAAACCCGGATGCCGTGCTCGTCGATGTGCGTACCGACGCCGAGTGGAAGTACGTCGGGGTCCCCGAGACCTCGTCCATCGGTCGCCGCACCGTCTTCGTCGAATGGGTCGGCTACCCGAACGGTGCGCCCAACCCCCGGTTCGTCGACGAACTGCGCGAGGCCGGCATCGAAAAAGGGCCGGTCGTCTTCCTGTGTCGCTCGGGGCAGCGTTCCATCGGTGCCGCCGTCGCGGCGACCGCTGCGGGCCTGACCCCTTCCTACAACGTTCTCGAAGGATTCGAAGGCGCCCTCGACCCCGAGGGTCATCGCGGCGCCCAGGGCTGGCGGGCCGCGGGCCTGCCGTGGAGGCAGTCGTGAGTGCAATTCCCCAGGGTGGCGCGTTCCAGCGGCCACTGCCCGATTCGGTGCGCCCTGCCACGGTCGGTGTCCGCGGCGGCCTGCTGCGCTCCGGATTCGAGGAGACCTCCGAGGCGCTGTACCTCAACTCCGGCTTCGTGTACGAATCGGCCGAGGCCGCCGAGCAGGCCTTCACCGGTGAGGTCGACCACTTCGTCTACTCCCGGTACGGCAACCCGACCGTGAAGATGTTCGAGGAGCGGCTGCGGCTGCTCGACGGCGCCGAAGGCGCGTATGCCACCGCCAGCGGCATGTCCGCGGTGTTCACCGCGCTCGGTGCGCTGCTCGGCCAGGGCGACCGCCTCGTCGCGGCCCGCAGCCTGTTCGGTTCGTGCTTCGTGGTGTGCAACGAGATCCTGCCCCGGTGGGGTGTGGAGACCGTGTTCGTCGACGGCGAGGACCTCGACCAGTGGGAGCAGGCACTGTCGGTGCCGACCACCGCGGTGTTCTTCGAGACCCCGTCGAACCCGATGCAGACCCTCGTCGACGTCCGCAAGGTCTCGGAGATGGCACACGCTGCCGGCGCGAAAGTGGTGCTGGACAACGTGTTCGCCACCCCGCTGCTGCAGCGCAGCCTCGACCTCGGCGCCGACATCATCGTCTACTCCGGCACCAAGCACATCGACGGCCAGGGCCGCGTGCTCGGCGGTGCCATCCTCGGCCCGAAGGACTACATCGACGGGCCCGTGCAGCAGCTCATCCGCCACACCGGTCCGGCGCTGAGCCCGTTCAACGCCTGGACGCTGCTCAAGGGCCTCGAGACGATGCCGCTGCGCGTGCAGCGCTCGGTGGACACCGCGCTCGAAATCGCCCGGTTCCTCGAGACGCAGGACGCGGTGAACTGGGTCAAGTACCCGTACCT
>NZ_JADZGH010000020.1:58418-69469 GCF_015865005.1 Rhodococcus sp. CX | reverse complement strand
CCGCCGCCGAGGGCGAAGGCAAGAAGAAGGCGTTCGAGCTGCTCAACAAGCTGCGGATCGTCGACATCTCCAACAACCTCGGTGACGCGAAGTCGCTCATCACGCACCCGGCGACGACGACGCACCGCGCGATGGGCCCGGAAGGGCGCGCCGCGATCGGCCTGGCCGACGGGGTGGTGCGCCTGTCCGTGGGACTGGAGGATCCCCAGGATCTCCTCGAGGATCTCCAGCAGGCGCTGTCCTGACCTGGTAAGCCGTGGGCTACGCTGCGGGTGTCCTGTCACGCCGACAGGGCACCCGCTGCGTTTTCGGTGAAGCCGGTGCGAGTCCGGCGCTGTCCCGCAACTGTGAATCCCGTACCTCGGGTGAGCCAGGTCAGCCGGCGTCGCGGGCCGTACGTACTGGTCCTCGGACGAAGGACGGTGGCGTGCCGCAACGCATCCGTTGCAGCCGTGCTGTTTTCGTCCTCCGAGCAACGGAGGATGGCTGTGCCCCTCGACAACACCCGACGGTTGTTCGCCGCCGGCATCACGGTATTCGCCCTCTTCGCCGCCGGGTGCTCCGGTGGCGACGACGCCTCTCCCGCCGGTGAGACCGACTCGGCTTCCACCGACGTCCCGCAGGCCATCGTGTCGTTGAGCCCGACCAGCACCGAGATGCTCTACGCCATCGGCGCGGGCGACCAGGTGATCGCCGTCGACGACCGGTCCGACTACCCGGCCGAGGCCCCCGTCACCGACCTGTCGGGCTTCACCCCCAACGTCGAGGCGATCCTCGGATACGAACCCGACCTGGTGGTCTCCAACGCCGACACGGCGGATCTCGTCGCCGGACTCGAACAGGCCGGGGTCGAAACCCTGATCCTTCCGGCCGCAGAGGACTTGGACGACACCTACGACCAGATCGAGCAGCTCGGCGCCGCCACCGGACACGTCGGCGAAGCGGCCGAACTCGTCGCGCAGATGAAGACGGACATCGACGAGACCCTCGCCGGCCTCCCCGAACGGGAAACTCCGCTCACCTACTACCACGAGCTCGACAACACCTTCTACAGCGTCACCGACGACACCTACATCGGGCAGATCTACGGGATGCTCGGCCTCAGGTCCATCGCCACCGGTGGCGACGGCTACCCGCAGCTGTCGAACGAGTTCATCCTCGAACAGAATCCCGACGTCGTGTTCCTCGCCGACGGGCAATGCTGCGGCGTGACGCCGGAAGTCGTCGCCGCGCGCGCCGGCTGGAACGAACTCAGCGCCGTGCGCGACGGTCGCGTCTACGTCCTCGACGAGGACATCGCCAGCCGATGGGGTCCGCGCGTCGTGGATCTCGTGCGCGAACTCGCCGCGATCGTCGCGGCAGCACCGGCAGCCCAGCCCACACCGTGACATCGACGCCGCGCCGCCGCGCCCTCGTGCTGGGTGGCGCGGCGCTCGTTCTCCTCGCCGCGATGCTCCTCGGGATCCTGGTCGGTCCCGCGGGGCTCACCGCGCGCGGCGTCCTGCTCGACATGGCCGATGCGCTGCCGTTCGTCGACGTCGACTCCGGGTTGTCCACGCGCCAGCAGGCGATCCTGTGGAACATCCGCATGCCGCGCGTGGTTCTCGGTGCCGTGGTCGGCGCGATGCTCGCGATCGCCGGAGCCGCCTACCAGGGCGTGTTCCGCAATCCGCTCGCCGACCCCTACCTTCTCGGAGTGTCGAGCGGTGCGGGTCTCGGGGCGACCCTCGCCATCGTCGTCGGCGGCGCAGCCGGATTCGCCGGGGTGCCCATGGCCGCATTCGCAGGCGGTTTGCTCGCGGTGGCCGCCACGTACATGCTCGGACGCTCCGTCGGCACCGGGCGCACCGAAGTGGTCATCATCCTCGCCGGTGTGGCCGTCGCTGCGTTCGCCAACGCCATCCAGACGTTCTTCATGCAGCTGCACGACGACACGCTGCGTCAGGTGTATTCGTGGATGCTCGGTCGCCTGTCCACCGACGGCTGGTCCGACGTCCTGACAATCCTGCCCTACGTGATCGTGTCGGTCGCTGTCATCGCGCTGCACCGGCGGACTCTCGACGTCATGTCGGTCGGCGACGTCGAAGCGTCGAGTCTCGGCATCGACCCGGCCCGCGTCCGTCTGGTTCTGGTGGGCGTGGCCACTCTCGGCACCGCCGCCGTGGTGTCCGCCAGCGGGCTCATCGGATTCGTCGGCATCGTCATCCCGCACGCGGTGCGCCTCGTCGTGGGTCCCGGCCACCGACTGTTGCTGCCGCTGTCGCTCATGGTGGGTGCGGCCTTCATCGTTCTCGCCGACATCGTCGCTCGCACCGCGATGTCACCGGCCGAACTTCCCATCGGTGTCGTCACCGCCGCGATCGGCGCGCCGTTCTTCCTGTTCGTCCTGCGTCGCAGCCGGGGTGTCGCATGACCGTGACGTGTAAGTCTGTGTCGGCCAAACGCGGAGGAGTCGAGGTCCTCCACGACATCGACCTCGTCGTGTCCGCCGGAACGTGGGTGTCGCTCGTGGGGCCCAACGGTTCGGGCAAGACGACACTGCTGCATTCGATCGCCGGACTGGTCGCCGCGACCGGCGACATCACCGTCGCCGGCGTGACGCCCCGCAAGTCCGGTCGACGCGCGGTGGCGCGGGCGGTCGCGTTGATGCCGCAGCGGCCGATCGTTCCCGAAGGGGTCACGGTGCGGGAACTGATCCGGCTCGGACGCACCGCCCACATTCCGCGTTTCGGCAGCGAGAAGCCGCATGATCTGGAGATCGTCGACCGGGTCATCGCCCGGCTCGAACTCGAAGACTTCGCGCCCCGCTCGGCAACCGAGTTGTCCGGCGGAGAACTGCAACGAGTGGTGCTGGCGCGCGCACTGGCGCAGCAACCCGACGTGCTCCTGCTCGACGAACCCACCAGTGCCCTCGACATCGGTCACCAACAGCAGGTGCTCGACCTCGTCGATTCCATGCGGTGCGAGGAGAACCTGACGGTGATCGCCGCGATGCACGATCTCACGTCCGCGGCCCAGTACGGCCAGCGCCTGGTCCTCCTCGACCGAGGACGCATCGTCGCCGACGGACCGCCCGCCGAGGTGCTCACCGCCGACCGGATCGCGCAGGTGTACGGGGCGCGGGTCGAAGTGCTCGACCGTCGTGACGGCCGGGCGGTACTGCCCCTGCGGGAACGGGAGGACGCGTGATGGAGGTCGTACTCCTCGGGACGGGTGCCGCCGACGGGTGGCCCAACCCGTTCTGCCGTTGCCTCTCGTGCCTCGACGCGGAGCGGCGCGGTGAAATCCGCGGGCAGACAGCGGCTCTCGTCGACGACGTGCTGATGCTCGACTGCGGGCCCGAAGCGCCGCGGGCGGCGGTGCGCGCGGGCCGGACGCTGGCCGGGGTGCGGCACCTGCTGCTCACCCATTCGCACGCCGACCATCTGGGACCCCAGGTGTTGTTGTTCCGGTCGTGGATCGAGGCGGGGCACGAACTCGAGGTGATCGGTCCGGTCGATGCGCTGGACGTGTGCCGTCCCTGGGTGGGGCCGGACGATCCGGTGCGCTTCGTCCCGGTGGCGGCGGGCGACCGTCTGGCGGTGGGGGAGTACGACATACGGGTCCTTCCAGCGCGCCACCGGGTATTCCGCGACGGCGATGCCGTGCTCTACGATCTCGCCGATGCGCGCGGGTCGCGACTGCTGTGGGCATGCGATACGGGAGTGTGGCCGGCGGAGTGGTTCGACGGCGTGCGCGGCGCGGGGTACGACGTGGTGTTCCTCGAGGAAACATTCGGTGACCGATCCGATCTGTCCGACGGGCATCTCGGGTTGCCGGAGTTCGCGACGATGGTCGAGGGAATGCGCGACGTCGGTGCGATCACGGACACGACGGATGTGGTTGCGGTGCATCTCGGTCACCACAATCCCGTGATGGCGGAGCTCGGGGAGCGGTTGCGTAGAAGTGGCGCCCGAGCCGGGCGCGACGGTGAGGTGGTGCACGTGGGCGGCGGCAGTCGGGGTGGGGGACATCGGACGCTGGTGCTCGGTGGTGTGCGGTCGGGGAAGTCCCGGCACGCGGAAGAGTTGTGTTCCAAGTTCCCGTCGGTCACGTACGTGGCGACGGGCGGTGTCCGCGAGGGTGACGCCGAATGGGCGCAGCGGGTGGCGCTGCATCGGGACCGGCGACCGGATACCTGGGCGACGATCGAGACGGTGGACGTGGCCGACGTATTGCGGTCGGCGACGACGCCACTGCTCATCGACTGCCTCGGTACGTGGCTCACCGCGCGCTTGGATCTGCACGGTGTGTGGGACGGAGCAGACGTCGCCGCGGTCGACGCGGATATCGACGAATTGCTCAGCGCGTGGCAGGCGTGTGCGGTTCCGGTCGTGGCTGTCACCAACGAGGTGGGTAGCGGTGTGGTTCCGGCGACGGCGTCGGGCCGGCTGTTCCGAGATCTGCTGGGCCGGCTCAATACCCGTGTGGCCGAGGTGTCGGACGCGGTAACCCTCGTAGTCGCGGGCATTCCTGTTTCCTTGCGCTGACCGCTAATACCATGGATGCGTCAATGGAGTCGAGATCTCTGAGGTGATCTTGCTCCGTACCTTCGGCGACGTCTATGAAATCGTTATGTACATCGAGCGTGCACAATACCCGGTCATTTTCCGAAATTTCTTGGGATAACTGTTCTTCGGGTGAGGATCTGCACCCCATTCGACCTGCGCGTATCTACGAATCTAATTGTGCAAACGACTGTTTCTAGATTTCTGATACACGAAATATGAATGGCGTAACAAACGTGGCGTTTGTACGCATAATTCAAGCGTCCGTCAAACGCGCCTATTCGCGCTCCCATGAGAATGGAAACCCGATATGACCACAGCTGACCAGACTCAGAAGCGCCGCAAGGTCCGCGCAATCCTCGCTTCGGGCCTCGTGCTCGGCGTGGGAGCGGCCGTCACCCTCGCTGCCTGGAACGACTCCGTGTGGGGCAGCTCGATCTTCGGAACCGGTGACTCCCAGTGGAACCTGCAGGGTTACACCGAGGCCGCAGGTGACTGGGACGACTTCGCCATCGAAGGCGAGGCCGCAGCGATGACGTTCGTGCCCGACAACGAGGCACTGGTGCCCGGAGTGCCGGTCTACAGCGTCTTCGGTCTGCACGAGGAGTTCGGTAACCTCGGGGCCACCATCGGCCTGTCGAAGGGCAACGTGACGGGAAGTACCGCCCTGGCCGGCCAGATCACCGTCACTGCAACCCTGGTGGACGGAGCGACCACTGCGTCCCCGGCGACGTGTGACGGAACGACCACCGGCACACAGTTGTTCAGCGGCCTCCTGTCCTCGGCTCTGGCATCGGGCACGTCGGCGATCACGCTCGCTCCGGAGGGCTACGCCTGGGTTTGCTTCAAGGCCGAGCTGAGCAGCGGCATCGCGGGTGATCTGACCCTGCAGAATCAGACCGCCACCGCCACCTGGGTCTTCAACGGCCAGAGCGTTTAACCCCCAATGCTTGTGCCTCCCGGTGGGTGCCGGGAGGCACAAGCCGTCGTCTTCGTCTTCCTAGGATGGTCCGTACCGCCGTGCACGCCATGGTCGAACACAAGCCGCGCAGAACCGTCTGGTCGCGCGTCGAGAACGCGCTGCTCAACCTGCTCGCCGCGGGTGGGGTGGTGTGCATCGGTTTGGTTCTTGCCGCGTTCTTCTTCGACATTTCGCTGATCCTGTTCAAGACGGGTTCGATGTCCCCGACCATCCCGCAGGGCTCGATGTCTGTGGTGCAACGCATTTCAGCGGACGAGATCAAGGTCGGCGACATCGTCACAGTCGATCGGGAGGAAGGCGAACTGCCCGTCACGCACCGCGTGATCGCCGTGTACCCCCAACGTCCGGGTGAAGCGCTCATCGAGATGCAGGGTGACGCCAACCCCAGCCCCGACCCTGGCCCCTACCGGGTTACCGAGGTCCGCAAGGTGCTGTGGTCCGTCCCCGGCGCCGCATCGGTCATCATGTGGTTCTCGGATCCGATGATCCTCGCCGCCCTCACCGTCGGCTGTGCCGCTCTGGTGCTGTGGGCGTTCTGGCCCCGGAAGAACGAGGCAACCTCTGCATCTGCTCAGCATGCCGATTCGAAGGAGCAGCAATGACGAACTCCAGGTCACTGCGCCTGCTCGTAGCGGTACTCGGCGTGCTCGCCGTGGCCGGCGCCGCGATCTTCAACATCGGATTCGTCGGGCAGACCCTCGCGAGCTGGACCGACCGCGTATTCGGGGGATCGACGTATGGGGTGAATGCAGCATCGTTGCAGGGTTATGCACATGCGCTGGGCGGTAGGTTCCAAATCAACCGTCTCGTGAGTTCGGAGACCGTGGGGGGTGCGACTGCGGAGAGATTCGCAACGAACACAGGGACAACGCAAACACCGGCCACGGGTTTCACCCAGTACCATAGCGACGGGCTACTCGGAATCGTTGCGACGGAACTCGACTCCGCAGTGTGCGCTTCCTACCTTTCTTCGTCGGATACCTGTGCGGACTACGGTTCGACTACCCCGCCGGTCCATTCGGTTGCCGTTGCGCGAAACCTCAAGACGAGCACGGGTGAATTTCTTGGAGTCACCCGCTTCTTCTCCACGACCGGTGAACAATTCAAGACGACGGCCAGCTGCGTGCCGGGCACTGCCCCGACTGCCGGTGCGGTGCAATCGACCTCGGGTCGAATGTACGTGGGTGACAACACCAGCAACCCGATTGCCATTCCCATCGCGCCGTCCGGAGCCGGGACTCGGTCCCAATCGACGAGCAAGTCGTTCACATCCCTGGCTCGCTACGAGGTTGTGCTCACCCATACCAGAGTCCAGGAAGCCGACTACGCATCGTCGACTCTTCGGCTCAGAATGTCGGCCTATGCACTCGTGGTTGGTACTCATCAGTGGACACTCGATCTCGTGGTGCTCCACGCCGGTTGCGGGATCGGAACAGCAACGCAGCCGCTACCGAGCGTGAGCGCCGCTACGCCTGTTACGGCCTCGGCCGGCTTTGCGAGCGATACGCCACTGGCTTCGATGATGATGAGCCGGCAGACCGAAGCAACCACCTGTCACACCGACGTCGACTCGACCGTTCCTGAGGACGAAGCGAACGTCGAGGAAGTTCACTTTGAGAACGTCGACACAACTCCGGTGGGTGGGGAGTCGGTCTCGGCAGAAGCGATTGATGCCGAACCTGTGGACAGCAGAGAAGTCCCGAATGAATCGGAAGCAGCCGACGACGTCACCGACAACACTACGGAACCGGTGTCTTGCGAGCCCGAGGGCGCAGATTCGACGGTGTTGTCGCCGGTCGACCTCCTTGTCGAGGAAGGAATCATCGGCGAAGCCGAACCCCAGTCGGAGCTCGCCCGTAGCGAGGAAGAAGGAGCCACGGACACCGAGATCCTCGCTGACGACGTCGACGCGCGCGACGTGGATGACGCCGGCGACGATGTGGAAGAGTCGGACGACCCCGAGGGCGATGCCGGACGAAGTGTCGAGGCGACCGACGAGGACAAGGCCGGCAAGGAGAACGCAGGCGCCGCTAAGGTCGACGGAGCGAAGGATGCAGCGGACAGCGGCAAGTCCGCAACGCCGGACAACACCCCGGAATCCGGCGGCACCGAGGACGCCCCTGTCGCCGAAGGCACCCCGGAATCGCCGGCCCCGACGAGTTCAACGAGCGCCAACCCGACTCCCGCATCTGCCCCGGTTTCGGCTCCGAGCAGGCCCACCACCCCGAGTCGGGTGAGCACCGCTGTGCCGTTCACGATGGTCGCCACCGACGGCAGCGACCTCGGGGAGGCCACCGTCCGTGACATCTCGCGCACCGATGGTTGCGTCGCGGTGCTGCTCGACGTCACGACGTCCGACGGTTCCGGAACGACCACACTGAACGGTCTGCGTTCCAACGACTTCCGTGAGGTTCTCGCCGACGGCACCACCACGCCAGTCGGTTCCCCGACCGGGCCGTGCGCGGTGGACGCGCCGATGCCGACGTCGTTCGGGCCGAGCGCGACCTACTCGGGATGGGTGATGTTCGACGTCACAAACGGCGGCAACTCGGTGATGCTGCGGCCGGTCGGCACGGCAGGCTGGATCATCACCCTGCCGCCGGCACCGCCGTCGCCTGCGCCGGCACCGGTCGTCACCGCGACCCCCACTGCGGTCGAAACCGCGCCCGCCACCTCGACCCCCGCAACCACGGAGGAAACCGCACCAGCCGAAGAGCCCGTCGAGGAATAACGAGCCGAGCAGGAGGGGAGGGGCCATGCTTGCAGCTGCCCGTAGGGGAGGCCGCCTGATGGCGATCCTCGGCGTCGTCAGCACGGTCGCGGCGTGCAAGTACGGCTCCCACCTGCACCCGCAACCGAGCCAGGGTGGTATCCAGGCGAACTTCAGCACGAACCAGAGCGCGTCGGGGCCGTGGGGTGAGTACGCCACACAGCAGAGCGCAGGGCGCTTCGATTTCACGATCGACGCGCTCGCCCTGCAACCCCGGCGAGCCGGTCTACGCGCCGATCGCGTTGCGCACCCTGCCCGCAGTAACCGCGCCGGTATCGGTCTCCCTGAGACCGCCGCTGACCACCCCCAACTCGGTCGCGGACGTGCTCAGGTACTCCGTTTCGGATGCGCCCGCTGCTTCGTGCAACGCCGCAGGTTTCGGGGTGGCGACGGTCGTCGACGACCTGCCGTTGTCGACGGGTAGCGGCACCTTCACGATGCAACCGAACACCATCCGCACCTTGTGCTTCCGTGTGGAAATCCCGGACGGCACAGCCCCACTCGACTTCGCCGGGCTGGCCGACACTGTGGCGGCGTGGGAGTTTCGAGTCCGAGGAGAGGATCCTCCGCGCCCGCCGAAGCCGGGCTTCGACAGATGCGGCGATCACCACCACTCGGCCTGGTTCGTCCGTAGTGGATTGCACTACGTGTACTGCTGGTCGTACTGGTGGAGGTGGTGGTGAGACTCTGTCTCGCCGAAGCGTGGGAAGGCCGCGTGGTGTGGGCCTGCTCGAGCGGCGGACTGGCGGGACCTCCGCGGCGGCAGTACATGGCGCGAAGTGGCTCGATCCGAAACTGCCTGCGGAACTCATCGGATCGGGCTCGCTGAGGTTTCGATCTTGCTCGTGGTGTCGACTTGGACCGGTGCATCCACCAGGCAGATTCCTTGTGTAACGCAAGCGGGCTGAAGATCCGTGAGATTGAATCCGTTGTGGTGCAACATAAGTGCGCACGGAATCTGGTGTCGAAGCGGAAGGAGCTGGAACTCGCGGATGGCGGTGCGCCGCCGGAGGCGCACACTCGTCTGCTGCTGATGCGTGCAGGGCGTCCGAGGTCGGAGAACCGGAGGACGGCGCGCATCATTGGACCGACCGGAAGCAGCGGACGCTCGACATCGACCGCTATGCGCTGTTGCCGAAGTTGGGGTGGGACGGTCATCCGCGTCGGCGCCGGCCTGTTGTACCACCGGCCGGCCGTTCTCGTCGAGCGGGTCCGCCGCGCCCTGCGTCGCACCGGTGCGTCCGTGTGACGCCGAGACCGGTGTTGGTTGCGGAATCCGGCGGACGATTGCATACAACCGGTACGACACGAAGTGTGTGCAACCGCAAGTAACATGGTTTTAACTTGTTGTGATGTGTCACTCTATAGGGCTTTGCTCTCCGGAGAGTGCCCAACGAGCACGAAAACAGCTACCGGACAGTAATATTCGCACTTCGGACACCGTTCCCGAGGCGAGTCGACTTGACCGGCTCTTTACGTAATTTTCACCGAAAGGTGATCTAGCTCACACCATGGAATTCATTAGTGGTGCTATTCACAACCCGTGTTATCGTTCGTCACGAACTGAGGCCGGAGGGTTCTGGGACGGCTACAGTGCCCTGTGGGGCGACAGTTGACCGCGCGTCGAAGTCCTTTGCGCAAGAGGACTATTCGCACGACGCGAAAAGCTGTGACACATACCAGTCGATCTCTGCTGCCCGGAGATCGGCGTGCTCGACCGTGCCCTCCGCGAGGACGGGCACCGCACACACCTGAGTAGGGGTACCAATTGAGCAAGAAGCACGCGTCCGGACTGCGCCGCGGCGCCCGGATCGGCAGCGTCGCCGCTGCCGCAGCCATCGCACTGGGGTTCCTGTCCGCAGGTGCGGCGAACGCCGATACCTTCGTTCCCCTGCCCGATGGTGAGATCGCCGATCCGGTCGGCAACGTCATCAAGCGCACGGAGGAGAGCGCACTGGTCTCGCCGTCCCTGGCCGGTAACGGCACGGGCCGCGTGGCGTGGGTGTCCGGCAAGGTCACGGTCGACGTCGCGAACATCAAGCTTCCGACCGAGGCCGGCAAGACCGACGGCAGCACGTCGAGCCTGCAGGGCACCAACAACTCCTCGACGCACAAGGTCTCGCGCATCAACACCGGCTACATCGTCGGCTGCCAGGTGGACATCAGCGGCCTGAAGGGCAACCTCGGGATCAACTTCAGCCTGGGTGGCACCGGCACCATGACCGGCAACCTGGTGACCGATGCGGTCACCGGTCTCACCTCGGTCGTCACCAACACGGTGAGCCCGTCCGCGTCGCTGTCGGTTCCGCTGCAGCCCGGCCAGGTCCGGTTCGTGCACATCGACGGCAAGGACATCACCAAGCCGAGCACCACCTACTCGATCCAGTACCAGGACGCCGAGCTCAGCCAGCAGGGTTGCGGCGGTCAGGCGCAGGCGCGGGCGTACACGGTCCTCGAGATCGTCGGCAACGACTACGTCAAGACCAGCCTGTACGGCCAGCCGTTCAGCATCGGCTGATCCTGCCGCCACCGGACTTTCCCGACTCCTCGCTCACGCGAGCAGCGACCCTCGAGAGAGAGAACATGAAGACCAGCGTGAAGAACGGCCTGCGCCGCGGCCTGAAGGCGGCCGGTGTCGGTGCCGCCATGGCCACCGCGATCGGTTTCGCCTCGGTCGGCGCCGCGAACGCCGACACGTTCGTGCCCCTGGAAGACGGCTCCATCACCCAGACGCTGCCGGACGGCACGACGG
>NZ_JADZGH010000020.1:54427-58408 GCF_015865005.1 Rhodococcus sp. CX | reverse complement strand
CGGCGCCACCCCGACCCACCGCAACGTGTGGGTTTCGGGCCGTGCCGAGGTCAAGCTCGACGGACCCAGCGCCAAGGGCGGCCGGATCCAGCCCGGCTACGTCGTCGGCTGCCAGGTCAACATCACCGGTACCGGTGGCGCCGGCGCAACCGGCGGCACGACCGGCAACACCAACACGACCATGGACCCGAACACCGGTGCGATGACGGCGCAGACCGGCACGAGGAACGCCACCGGTGGTCTCAACGCCAACGTCGGTGTCACCCTGTCTCCCGGTCAGACCGTGAACTACCACGTGATCGACATCGAGCAGGAGAACGCGTTCGGCGACCGCGTCAACCGCCCGTTCATGACGTTCACCGGCAAGCAGGGCAGCGTCACCTGGGGTGACTCGACCCTCGGCATCACCGGTTGCGCCGGCCAGGCAGAGGCTCGCAGCTACGTGAAGGTCACCGTCACCTCCGACACTGCCAGCCAGCAGGTCACCCTGTGGGGACAGCCCTTCAGCATCGGCTGACAGGCACCTGACAGATAGTCGGCCCCGCCACCGAGAGCCTCATCCTCTCGGTGGCGGGGCGCTGTCGCCTTCCGGCCCGGTGGGGGCCGGAAGGCGACGTCAGAACGGATTCGTGGTGCGTCCCACCAGATCTGCGACGGATTCGATGATCCGCGTGGGCCGGTAGGGATACAAATCGACCGACGCGCGTGTCGAGATGCCGGTGAGTACCAGCAGTGTCTGAAGCCCCGCTTCCAGACCGGCGACGATGTCGGTGTCCATGCGGTCGCCGATCATCACCGTCGACGCCGAGTGCGCGCCGATCGCTCGCAGTGCGGACCGCATCATGAGTGCGTTCGGCTTGCCCACGAAGTACGGTTCACGGCCGGTTGCCCGCGTGATGAGCGCTGCGACGGCACCGGTCGCCGGAAGCGAACCCTCGAGCGACGGACCGGTCGGATCGGGATTCGTCGCTATGAACCGCGCGCCGCGCTCGACGAGCCGGATGGCCGTCGTGATCGCCTCGAACGAGTAGGTGCGGGTCTCGCCGAGCACCACGTAGTCGGGGTCGCTGTCGGTGAGCACGTACCCGATGTCGTGCAGCGCCGTTGTCAGACCCGATTCGCCGACGACGTACGCGGTGCCCTCCGGTCGCTGGTTCGCCAGGAACGTCGCGGTCGCGAGCGCCGACGTCCAGATCGACTCTTCGGGGATGTCGAGTCCCGTGCGCTGCAGCCGGGCGCGCAGATCGCGCGGAGTCCGGATCGAGTTGTTGGTCAGCACCATGAACGGCGTTCCGTTCGAACGCAGTTCACTGAGGAAGGCGTCCGCGCCCGGGATGAGCGCGTCCTCGTGGACGAGCACGCCGTCCATGTCCATCAGGTAGGTCCAGGCGGGGGCGGGGTTGACCTCGGGTGTGCTCACCGCCCTATCTTGTCATCTGTGGTCGCCAGGGCGCTGGGCGTCACGCAGGGCGAACGGACAGTCCTCGGATGAAGCTGCCGAGTGTGTGCTCGACGACGGCGCGGGTTTCCGGCGTCGGCTTGTCGGCGTACGAGACGAGACCGTAGAACCCCAGTTCGAGGATCATGCGCGCGGCGGTGTCCTCGTCGAGGCCGACCACGGTGCCGGACCGGGTCGCCTGTTCGAGCAGTTCCCGCACCACGGGCACGGACTTGCCGGCCTGGATCTCCCGTCGCCGGGCTTCACCCATCGCGCTGGTGGCCTGTTGGGAGTTCGATGGGGTGCCGCCGACCGTGCATCGGTCCCTCGACGAGGTGCTGGGTGCCGCCGACGGCCGCTATTTCGGACGCGGCTACAAGAACGTGAACCACGATCTCATCGACCTGGATCTGGGCCGATCCACCGGGCCGGGAACCGAGCACCGCGCCGTCGCGGTTCTCGACTACCCCCGAGGCTGGTCGGAGAAGGGTTCGACAGAACTCGTCCCGCACGTGTCGTTCGTCGACACGGTGGCACTGGCCGCGTCACTGCTCGAAGCCGGACTGAGCCATGCGCGCAGACTCGAACCGGACGAGCAGGCCCGCATCTGGGTGGCGCACGCCAAGATCACTGCCGGAAACGAGCCGGAGGAGGACCTGCGCCGCATCCCGGTCTCGGCGGTCGTGACCGGCGTCGCGCCGCCTCTGGACGGCACCGTCGCGACCACCGCGTCCTTCCGGGTCGGCCGGTTGCGGGGAACGATGACACTGGTCCACCCGGTCGGAGTCGGGGAGCAGTACGGCAGTGGTACGGACCGGGTACCCGGACCGTCGGCGGCGACGGTGTCGTCGTTCTATCTCGGCGGTTACAAGTCGCACACTCTCACCGCGCGGGACCTCACCGTCGAGGACGACTCCGTCACCGCGGCCGTGGAGATCGACATCGACACCACTACTGCCTTCGGCGGCGCCGAAACCGCGTGGCCTCGGTCGATTTCGGTGATCGATGCCGTACTCGGTGCCGCGCAGTTGTCCCAGGTGTTGCTCTACCGCCTCGACCGCACCACGAGCAACGCGCTGTGTCTGCGGAAACTGGAACTCTTCGCGGCCGGACCCGATCGCGACGCCCGCCGGCCGTTCCGCGGACAGGTGCGGGTGCGCCGGCTGTCGACGATCGATCGGGGAGATGCCATCTGGCGCAGTGCCGGTCTCGCGGTCACCCACTTCGGTGGTGTCACCGGCTCCTGTCTGCTCGCCCACCGGTTACCGACGCGAGGGGATCACTCGTGACTGCGCGGATCGCCGTGCTGGTATCCGACCCGACCCACGCAGCGGAGGAAGTC
Source organism: Rhodococcus sp. CX (assembly GCF_015865005.1). NCBI lineage: Bacteria > Bacillati > Actinomycetota > Actinomycetes > Mycobacteriales > Nocardiaceae > Rhodococcus > Rhodococcus sp. CX. The sequence goes on along the minus strand of NZ_JADZGH010000020.1, from coordinate 55,628 downwards.
GCTCCGGCGGCGACTCGCCTACGCGCTCAGGTACTGACCGGCGGACGTCGGCACTTCGGCACTGGGGGGTGCCGAAGTGCCGACAGGGCGGACGGTTCCGCCGGGATCACGCGAGCAGGCGATACAACCCGATGAGGCCGACGACGACGATGACGCCGCGCAGCGCGGCCGGGGACAGTCGACGGCCGTAGCGTGATCCCAGCGCCCCGCCGATCAGCGAGCCGACCGCGATGACGCCGGCGACCCCCCAGTTGATCCGGTCGAACGCGACGAGCGTGTAGGTGGTCGCCGAGACGATGTTGACCAGCAGGGAGAGCAGGTTCTTCGCCGCGTTCTGCCGCTGGATGTTGTCGTGCAGCAGCGCCCCGAACAGTCCCATGAGCAGAATGCCCTGTGCCGCAGTGAAGTAGCCGCCGTAGACGCCGACCGCGAACGTCCCTGCGACGAGGATCGACAGGCGCACCGGGCCGATGTGCTCGTCGGCGGTTCCGCCCGCCCGCTTCAGCACCCACTTCTGCAGCTTCGGTTGCAGCACCACGAGTGTCAGCGCCAGCACCATGAGCACGGGCACGATCGTCTCGAATGCCGACTCCGGCAGGTGCAACAGCAACCACGCCCCGAGCATGGCACCCGACAGCGACGCGGGGATCTGCCACCGCAACCGCGGCCACTGCCCGCGCAGTTCGCGCCGATAGCCCCATGTGCTCGACACCCCACCGGCGACGAGCCCGACCGCGTTCGACATCGTCGCGGTCACCGGTGGTACCCCGAACGCGACGAGGGTCGGGAACGTGATGAGGGTGCCGGAGCCGACGAGGGCATTGATCGCGCCGGCACCCAGACCGGCCAGGGCGACGAGGAACAGTTCGAACGCAGTCACCGACCGCAGTCTACGGATGGGCTGCCGTCGACCTTCACCGTCCACCCCTGCACCCGGTGTCCTCATCCCGGGTGACGTGGACGAGGGGGTGAAATCCGGGGTGTGTTCGAATCATCCGGATTTCAATCAGTGACCCGGACGGCGCTCGGGCCCAATCTCTTGTTCTACGGTCGCCGCTCCCGAGGGGACCGAGGGAAGGTCCGACCATGAGCAGCAACGAACGCGCGTCCTGGCGCCGACGGCACATCGATCTGTGCCGCGGCGCCTCGTGCCGCTGTCGCTGACAGTCCGGTCCCCACATCCGACTTCCGGGATTCCGCC
>NZ_JADZGH010000020.1:48759-54417 GCF_015865005.1 Rhodococcus sp. CX | reverse complement strand
AGGCCGGCGTGAGCGCGCCGACCCGCAACCGTCCCGCGCCGACGCCGGCCGACGACGTCGACGACGGCGATCTCGTCGTCGCACGTACCCCGCATCCGTGGCGCTGGGTGATCAGCATCGCGGTGCTGGTCGTCGTCGCGCAGTTCCTGCACGGCCTCGCCACCAACCCCGGCTGGGACTGGGCGACCTTCGCCCGCTACTTCACCGCCGAATCCGTGCTGGCGGCGCTGTGGATGACGGTGAAGCTGACCCTGTGGGGCAGCATTCTGGGTTTCGGTCTCGGCGTGTTGCTCGCCGTCTCACGGCTGTCGAACAACCCGGTGCTGCAGGTCATTTCGTGGATCTACATCTGGGCGTTCCGCTCGATTCCCCTGATCGTGCAGCTGCTGTTCTGGTTCAACATCGCGTACCTGTATCAGACGCTGTCGCTGGGTATTCCGTTCGGGCCGAGCTTCTTCGAGTTCAACGTGACCGGCGTGATCTCCGGCTTCACCGCCGCGGTGATCGGCCTGGCCCTGCACCAGGCCGCCTACTCCGCGGAGATCATCCGCGCCGGCATCATCTCCGTCGATCACGGACAGATCGAGGCGGCCAACGCCCTCGGCATCCCGCGGTACCGACAGTTCGTCAAAATCGTCCTGCCGCAGGCGATGCGCGCGATCCTGCCCAACGCCGCCAACGAGGTCATCAGCCTGTTCAAGGGCACCTCGATCGTCTCCACGATGGCGATCGCCGAATTGTTCTACCAGGTCCAGGTGATCTTCGGGCGCAATGGCCGGGTGGTGCCGCTGCTCATGGTCGCCACCGTCTGGTACATCCTGCTCACCACCGTGCTGTCCATCATCCAGTACTACGTCGAGCGTCATTACGCCCGCGGCTCGGCGCGTGACCTGCCGCTCACTCCGCGTCAGAAGCTGCTGGCCAAGTACCGCGAGATCCGTGATGCCGGGATCGGCACGCCGAGGGGAGCGACCAAATGACCACGATCGAAGATCCGCAGGTCCACGCGGTCGACGTGCGCGGCGTCCACAAGTCCTTCGGCGCCCTCAAGGTGCTCGAGGGCGTCGACCTGCAGGTCCGCAAGGGCGAGGTGACGGTGATCCTCGGGCCGTCCGGGTCCGGGAAGTCCACGCTGTTGCGTACCCTCAACCACCTGGAGAAGGTCGATCGCGGCACCATCCGCATCGACGGTGAGCTCATCGGCTACCGCCGTCGCGGCAACAAGCTGCACGAGCTGCGTCCGCGCGAGATTCTGCGCCAGCGCTCCCGGATCGGCTTCGTCTTCCAGAACTTCAATCTGTTCCCGCATCTGACCGCGCTCGAGAATGTGATCGAGGCGCCGTTGTCGGCGCAGAAGCGTGAACGCGCCGAGGTGGAGGCCGAAGCCCGGGAACTGCTCCGCCGCGTCGGTGTCGGGGACAAGGTCCACGACTACCCGAAGCAGCTGTCGGGTGGGCAGCAGCAACGCGTCGCGATCGCGCGCGCGCTGGCGCTGCGCCCGGCGGTGATCCTGTTCGACGAACCGACTTCCGCGCTCGACCCCGAACTCGTCGGCGAGGTTCTCGACGTGATCCGCGACCTCGCCGCCGACGGTGCAACCCTCGTGATCGTCACCCACGAGATCGGATTCGCCCGCGAGGTCGCCGACACCATCGTGTTCATGGACGGTGGCGTCATCGTCGAGCAGGGCCCACCCGCAGACGTCCTCGAACGACCCAGCCACGACCGCACCCGGGCATTCCTGTCCCGGGTGCTCTGAAACCCCTTACACCGAAGATTTCCGGAAGGACACGATGTCAGCCCCCACCCGCCCCACGAGGCTGTTCGCCTCGGCCCTGACCGCCGTCGCCCTGTTCGCCGGCGCGGCGTGCAGCTCGGGTGACCCCGAGACCGACGCCGCGAGCGCGGCCGGATACAACCTCAGCGCGGACCAGAACCGCATCACCACCGACGAGGTTCCCGAGATCGCCGCGAAGGTCCCGCAGGCCATCCGCGACCGTGGCACCCTGATCGTGACCGGTTCCGCCGGCACGGCACCGCCCCTGCGGTTCTACGCCGACGACGACAAGACGATCATCGGCTCCGAGACGGACTTCGCGTACCTCATCGGCGACGTGCTCGGTCTGGAGATCGAACTGACCGCGGCGGACTGGGCGCAGAACTTCGTGCGCATCGACTCCGGTGAGGCCGACACCTTCATCTCCAACGTGACCGTCACCGAGGAACGCAAGGAGAAGTACGACTTCGCCACCTACCGTCTCGACAGCCTTGCCGTGGAGGTGAAGAAGGGCAGTGGCATCACGTTCGACGGCCCGAAGGACATCGCAGGTCTGAAGGTCGGTGTCTCGTCCGGCACCAACCAGGAGGAGCTGCTCGTCCAGTGGAACGAGCAGAACATCGCGGCCGGGCTCGAACCCGCCGAGATCCTCTACTACCAGAACGCCACGGACTACTACCTCGCGCTCGGCTCCGGCCGCATCGACGCGTACGTCGGGCCCAACCCGTCGTCGTCGTTCCACGCCATCCAGTCCGGCGAGACCGAGGTCGTCGGCACGTTCTCCGGCGCGGGAGACGCCCTGCAGGGTGAGATCGCGGTGCTGACGAAGAAGGACAACGGCCTGGTCGGCCCGATCAACGAGGCGTTGAACCACCTCATCGAGAACGGCACGTACGCGCAGGTTCTCGAACGCTGGGGCATTTCGAGCGAGGCGGTCGAGTCCTCGAGGATCAACCCGCCCGGCCTGCCGAAGAAGCCTGCGCAGTAGCGAGACCCGGAGGGAAGCGATGAGTCGCATTCAGGGCCGCGCCGACGTGGTGATCGTCGGCGGCGGTGTCATCGGGTCGGCAGCGGCCTGGCGCCTGGCCGAACGCGGCCGGTCGGTCGTGCTGCTCGAACAGTTCGGTCCGGGACACCGCCACGGCGCGTCGCACGGCAGTTCGCGCATCTACCGGCAGGCGTACGACGGGGAGTTCTACACCGGTCTGGCGGCGCGGGCGCTGCCGCTGTGGCGTGCCCTCGAGGACACCACGGGCACATCCGTTCTCACGCTGACCGGTGCCGTCGACCACGGGCTTCCCGCCGCGCTCGCGGCCAAGGCGAAGGCGTTGGCGGCGCTCGGGATCCCGCACGAGCTGCTGGATCCGGCCGAGGCGGGACGGCGTTGGCCCGGAATCCGATTCGACACCCGGGTCCTGCACCACCCGGACGCCGGCCGGTTGCACGCCGACCGGTCGGTGCAGGCTCTGAACCACGCGGCGGCGCACGTCGGCGCGGACATTCGGCACGACGACGTCGTTCGCGGAATCAGAAGTACCGCAACCGGTGTCGAGGTCGTCACCGACGGGACGACGATTGCGGCCGCACACGTCGTCGTCGCAGCCGGCGCGTGGACCCGATCGCTGCTCGCCGACGCGCAGCTCGACGTCGTGCCGGAACTGCCACAACTGCGCACCACGCAGGAACAACCCGCGCACTTCGTGCCGATCGTCGCGGACTGGCCGAGCTTCGTGCATCATCGTGGCGCCGGACTCACCGGAGAAGGCATCTACGGGCTCGGTTCCGAGGACGGCATCAAGATCGGTGAGCACGGTACGGGACCGGTGGTGGAACCCGAAACACGGGACTACAGGCCCGATCCCGCCGGTGTCGAGCGTCTCGTCGACTACGCGACCGCGTGGCTGCCCGGCGTCGACCCAAGCTCCGTCGTCGCTGACACCTGCCTCTACACGACCACCCCGGACAGCAATTTCGTCGTCGACCGGGTCGGTGACGTCACCGTGGCGGCCGGGTTCTCCGGGCACGGATTCAAATTCGCGCCGGTGATCGGGGAGCTCGTCGCCGATCTCGTCGACGGCAGGAGCCGAGCTCTCGAACCCCTCCGGTTCGGTGCCCGGCAGGCGGTGGCCGCGCGATGAGCGAAACCCGCCGCCTGCAGGTCCTTCGGGTGGCGCAGGACGACCCGCTCGCCCTGCCATTGCTCACCGAACTCGCCGTCGAGTACAGCACTCGCTACGAACGGCCGTTCGAGGAGCAGTTCGAGGACCTGACCACCCATCCCGGTGAGGAATTCGCGCCGCCGCACGGCGCGTTGCTGGTCCTCGTCGAGGACGGTGAACCCGTCGCCGGGGGAGCGTTCCGCCGCTACGACGAGCACACCGCCGAGCTCAAACGCATCTGGACCTCCGCTCGGCACCGGCGGCGCGGGCTCGGCCGTCTCGTCCTCGACGAACTCGAGGGCGAGGCGGTGCGGCGCGGCTATTCCCGCATCTACCTGACCACCGGGTGGCGCCAGCCGGAAGCGGTCGCGCTCTATCTGGCGGCGGGCTACACCGCCCTGTTCGACCCGTCCGTTCCGGCCGAGGAGATCGGCCCGCACCCGTTCGAGAAGTATCTGCGCTGATCCACCCAGGCGCCGGCGGCGGCAGCGGTACCGTCGAAACATGCTCGAACCGATCCGAGACCTGCCCGACGGCGTCCTCGGCTTCGAGGCCGTCGGACGAATCGAAGCGTCCGATTACGAGAACGTCCTGATGCCCGCGATCCGCGAGGTCTGTGACCGGGGAGAAAAGATCCGGATCGTCCTGGTGTTCGAGAGGTTCGACGGCCTGTCCCCCGGAGCAATGTGGGACGACTTCCGGCTCGGTGCCGAGCACGTCACCCGCTGGGAACGGATCGCGCTGGTCACGGACCTCGACTGGATGATCACCGTCATGTCCCTGTTCGGCTGGTTGACGCCCGGGGAGTTCAAGCGTTTCCCGCTGTCCGAGCGCGACGCCGCGATCGAGTGGGCGGCCGGAACCGCCGCCTGAACCCGGTTCGACGGCACGCAATTCGCGCCACCTCGAGAAAAAGGGGTGTTCGGGCTGTGCCGGGGCGTTCAGGTTCGGGCAAGAACCATCCAGAGCGACCGAGACACCTGGCTCGACGACGTCGCAGCAACCGTTGCCTTCTGGTGAGCAAACGTGAGCACGTCCTGTTTGCTTCGCCATCAGGCAGCCTCACCTTCCGGTGAGACAGTCCCGGTCCGACCGACAGTGTCGTGCCGGGTTGACGCTTCAACGCCTGCTGCCTTGTCCGCTCCCGCGGATCGGGTCTTGCGCGTGGCTCCACGTCCGTCCCCACCCGAATCGGTGGCGGCCGGGCTACTCCCGGTACCGGTCCCCGTATCACCCGTGCGGTGGGTCTCGCCGAGGCGGGCGAGGTTGATCGCAGCGTTGCGATCACGATCGATCGTCAGGCCGCAGTGCTCACACACATACGTCCGGTCCGCGAGGGTCAGGTTTGGTTGTCGCCTGCCACATCCCGAACACGTTTTCGATGAGGGGTACCAGCGGCCGGCCTCCACCAGCGTCGAGCCGTATCAACCGGTCTTGTAGCCGAGCATCCGCCGAATTTCGGCCAGGGCCGCATCGGCGAGCGCCCGGTTCAGGCCCTTCTTCCGGCTGCCACCGGCCGAACGCATCCCGGACGCGTTCAACGTCTCCACCACGATCACCCGATGGCGTTGCGCCAGCGCGGTGGTGGCCGCGACGGCAGTGACTGACTTTGTCGCCGAAAAGGTTTCGATCACCGTGACGGAAAGGGTATTCCGGGGATCGGGAGGTCGCTACCGTCTGCATCGACCGCTGAGATCCGCACCGAATCCACCTGCCTTCCGC
>NZ_JADZGH010000020.1:33661-48749 GCF_015865005.1 Rhodococcus sp. CX | reverse complement strand
CGCCGGAGCCATGTCCAGATCACGGAGCCCGTCGTTGTCCATCTCGTCCTCTTCTGCGTCCCGGCTCGTCGTCACGGCGGCCGCAACGGCCGTGCTGGGAGCAGCACTGACCGCGTGCGGCTCCGGCGCCGCGGCGAACTCGGAACCCACCGGGGATCCGCAGCCCGGCGGCACCCTGCGGTACGGACTGTCGCAGGCACCCACCTGCGCGGATCCTGCCCAGGCCGGCACGAACCAGACCATCTACGTCGCCCGGCAGGTCGTCGACTCGCTCACCGACCAGGATCCCGAAACCGGTGAGATCGTGCCGTGGCTGGCCGAGAGCTGGGAATCGAACGGCGACGGCACACAGTTCACCTTCCGCCTCAAGGAAGGCGTCACGTTCAGCGACGGCACCCCGCTCACCGCGGAATCGGTGAAGAAGAACTTCGACGCGATCGTGAACACCCTCGGCGGGGTCAAGGCACCGCAGGCCGTCGGCTATCTTTCCGGGTACACCGGCACCACGGTCGTCGACGACCGCACCGCACAGGTGACCTTCTCGGCGCCGAACGCGCCGTTCCTGCAGGCCACGGCCAGCCATCAGCTCGGTCTGCTCTCGGAGGCGGACACCGCAAAGAGCGCCGAGGAGCGCTGCGCGGGAGAGCTTTCCGGCACCGGGCCGTTCGTGTACGAGGACTACCAGCAGGACAAGTCCGCGACGCTCGTCAAGCGGGCCGGCTACTCGTGGGGGTCCGAGGCGTTCGGGCACGACGGTGAGGCCTACCTCGACCGCATCGAATTCACCGTCGTGCCCGAATCCGGGGTCCGCACCGGCTCGCTCGCCTCCGGGCAGCTCGACGCGATCTCCGATGCGCTCCCGCAGGACGCCCCGCAGATCGAAGGTGCCGGTGGCCGCATCCTCACCACACCGAACCCGGGCATTCCGTTCGGATTCCAGCCCAACGTCAGTCGCGGTGTCCTCGCCGATCCGGCCGTCCGGAGCGCAGTGATTCCGGCGATCAACCGGCAGGAACTCGTCGACACCGTCCTCGGTCCCGACTTCCGCCCCGCCACCAGCACCCTCGCGTCCGCGACCCCCGCTTACGTCGAGCTCGCCGACGTCACCTACGACCCGCAGAAGGCCGAGAAGATCCTCGACGACGCGGGCTGGGTGCCCGGCCCCGACGGGATCCGCGTCAAAGACGGGCAACGCCTGAGCTTCCCGGTGCTCTTCAGCTCCGTGTTCGCGGGCAACCAGGCCATTCTCGAACTGGTGCAGCAGCAGCTGCGCGCCGTGGGCATCGACCTGCAGCTCGACCTCGTCTCCACTCCGGAGACCACCGCCCGTCAGAACGCCGGCGACTACGAGGCGTCCTACTACAACAGCACCCGCGCCGACGGCGACATCCTGCGCACCGCCTTCGGGCTGCAAGGCCGCAACATCAACCAGCGTGGCCCGATCCCCGCGCTCGACGACGTGCTGAACCGTCAGCTGTCCACGACGGATCCGGCTGCTCGTGCCGAACTCATCGCGCAGGCGCAGCAGCTCGTGCTCGACAACGGCCTGTGGATCCCCACCGTCGAACTGTCGCAGGCGATCGGCGCCGGACCGAACGTGGCAGATCTGAAGTTCGAGGCCTCCGCCCGGCTGCAGTTCTTCGACACCTGGCTGAGCGAGTAGATCATGGTGCGCTACCTCGGGTTTCGCGTGCTCCAGGCGGTCGGTGTGCTGTGGGCTGCGTTCACGGTGTCGTTCGCGGTGCTCTACCTGCTGCCGTCCGATCCGGTGAGCATCGCGGCCGGTGCCGACGCCGGCACCCCCGTCGACGCCGCGGCGATCGAACAGCTCCAGGCGCGGTACGGTCTCGACCAGCCGGTCGCGGTGCAGTACTGGAACGCGCTGAGTCACGCGGTCCGAGGTGACTTCGGCATCTCCATCTCCACCGGGCAGCAGGTGACCGACGCGATCGCCGCCGCCCTGCCGAGCACTCTCGTACTGGCCGGCACCGCGTTGGTACTGGCCCTGGTGTTCGGCACGGCGGTCGCGTTCCTCGCCACCTACACCCGTGCGGGGTGGATACGGAGCCTGCTGTTCTCGCTTCCGCCTCTCGGTGTGGCGGTGCCGACTTTCTGGGTGGGCCTGATCCTGCTGCAGTTCTTCTCGTTCCGGCTGAAGTTGTTCCCCGCCTTCGGAGATCAGGGCATCGAACACGTGATCCTTCCGGCGATCACGCTCGCGTTGCCCACCGGCGCGGTGATCGCGCAGGTGCTCGCGACGAGTCTGCAGACGACCTGGCGGCAGCCGTTCATCGAGGCGGCACGGGCGAAAGGCGCTTCGCGGCTGCGCATTCAGACCCGGCACGCGCTGAGACTGTCGAGCATCCCGGCCTTCACGATCGCCGGCGTCATCGTCGGCAATCTGCTCGCCGGATCGGTGGTCGTCGAGACGGTGTTCTCCCGCGCGGGCATCGGGCGACTCACCCAGATGTCGGTGATGGCGCAGGACATTCCCGTCGTGCAGGGCATCGTCGTGTTCTCGGCGACGGTGTTCGTGCTCGTGAACCTCGCGGTCGACCTGCTCTACCCCCTCGTCGATCCGCGTATCACCCACGGCGGCAGCCGCGGTGGCACCGCCGCCGCGGCAGAGGAAGACCCGGCCCACGGCGACACCCTCCTGGAGGTGGAGGCACGTGTCTGACACGCTGATCCTCGAGACGGTACCGGCGACCTCGCCGAAGCCGGATCCGTTCTCGCACAGAACCTTCCGTATCCCGTCCGTCGTGACCTGGCTGCGACGCAATGCTGTGGTCGCGGTCTCCGCGGTCGTGCTGCTCCTCGCCGTCGGCTTCGCCCTGTTCCCTTCGGTTTTCGCCTCCGGGGACCCGCTGCGGGGAGTGCCGGCCGAGAAGCTGCAGGGACCGAGCGTCGCGCACTGGTTCGGCACCGACAATCTCGGCCGCGACGTCTACACCCGCGTCGTGCACGGCGCCGGGCTATCGCTCACCGCGACCCTCGTCGCCGTCGGGATCGCCCTGGTGGTCGGCTCGCTCGTCGGTCTGCTCTCGGGCGCCCTCGGTGGCGTCGTCGACGCGGTTCTCATGCGCATCGTCGACGTGCTGCTGTCGATCCCGGCCCTGCTGCTGTCGCTCGCGCTGGTGACGGCGCTCGGCTTCGGCACGATGAACGTCGCGATCGCCGTCGGTGTGAGCCTCGTGGCGAACTTCGCCCGGGTCATGCGCTCGGAGGTGCTGCGCGTCCGCAAGGCCCTGTACGTCGAGGCGGCCTTCGCGTGCGGCGTCCGGTGGCACACCGTGCTCCGCCGGCACGTGCTGCGCAACTCGTACGCACCCGTCACCGCGCTCGCAGCCGTGGAATTCGGCATGGCGGTGCTCGCCGTGTCGTCGCTGAGCTTCCTCGGGTTCGGTGCCGTCCCGCCCACTCCCGAGTGGGGGTCGCTCATCTCGGAGGGACGCAACTATCTCGCTGCGGCGTGGTGGATGACGACGCTGCCGGGCCTGGTCATCGTGGCCGTCGTGCTCTCCGCACACCGCGTCGGTCACGCCATCGAGGACAGGAGCGCGCGATGACCCTGCTCGAGGTCCGCGACCTGCAGGTCGCCTACGGATCGGCCCGCGAACCGGTGGTCGCGGTGGACGGCGTCGACCTCACCGTGGCACGCGGTGAGGTGGTCGCGGTGGTCGGCGAATCCGGTTCGGGCAAGTCCACGACCGCCCAGGCGATCATCGGGTTGCTCGCCGGCACCGGACGCGTCACCGGAGGATCGGTGACCTTCGACGGCACCCGGCTGAACGACCTGTCGGAGCGGGCCTTCGAACGCATTCGCGGCGCTCGCATCGGGTTCGTTCCCCAGGACCCCACGACCTCGCTCAATCCCGTCCTCCGCGTCGGCGACCAGGTCGCCGAGGTGCTGCGCATCCACGGTCTCGCCGACCGGCGCACCGCGAGGATCGAAACACTGCGCATCCTCGAGGAGGCCGGGCTCGACGATCCGGCGTTGCGCGCGAAGCAGTACCCGCAGGAACTGTCCGGCGGGCAGCGCCAGCGCGTGCTCATCGGCATCGCCCTCGCGTGCCGCCCGGACCTGGTCATCGCCGACGAACCGACCAGCGCGCTCGACGTGACGGTGCAGCGCCGCATCCTCGACCACCTCGACGCACGGATCGCCGAGACCGGGACGGCGGTTCTGCTCATCACCCACGACTTGGGGGTCGCAGCGGACCGCGCCGACCGCATCGTCGTGATGAAGAGCGGGAGGGTCGTCGAAACCGGACCTGCCGCACAGGTACTCGACGACCCGCAGCACGAGTACACGCGCTCGCTCATCGCGGCGGCACCGAGCCTTGCGGACGCGCCGCAACGCCCCGCGCTGCGCAAGGCCGCCCCGATCCTCACGGTCTCGAACGTGTCGAAGACGTTCCGCATCGACCGGAAGTCCGCGCTGCACGCCGTGCGCGACGTCTCGTTCGAGGTGCCTCGCGGCGGCACCCTGTCGCTGGTCGGCGAGTCCGGATCCGGCAAGTCCACCGTCTCGCGGATCGCGATCCGGCTCGAGACGCCCACCTCGGGCGAGGTGCGGTTCGACGGTGACGACATCACCGGCCTCCGCGGACACGCACTGCGGGCGTTGCGCCGCCGGGTGCAGATCGTCCACCAGAACCCGTACGCGTCGCTCGATCCGAAACTGCGGATCCGCGACATCGTCGCCGAACCGCTCGACGCGTTCGGCATCGGCACACGAGCCGAGCGCGCCCAACACGTCGCACGCCTCCTCGATCAGGTGGCACTGTCGACGGCGCACCTGAACCGCAAACCCGCGGAGCTGTCGGGAGGGCAACGGCAGCGCGTCGCCATCGCCCGGGCGCTCGCGCTGCAACCCGACCTCCTCGTGCTCGACGAACCGGTCTCGGCGCTCGACGTGTCGGTCCAGGCACAGATCCTCGACCTGCTCACCGCGCTGCAGACCGAACTCGGGCTCAGCTACCTGTTCATCTCGCACGACCTCGCCGTCGTCCGGCAGATCAGCGACACCGTCGCTGTGATGCGCGCCGGCCGGGTCGTCGAATACGGCTCCACCGCAGAAATTTTCGACAACCCACAGCGCGAGTACACCCAGACGTTGCTCGAGGCCATCCCCGGGAAGGTCCATCATGTCCGATAATTCAGAGTTGTTGCTGGCCGTCGAGTTCACCGGCACCGGTATCCACCCGTCGTCGTGGCGCCGCGACGATTCGCGCGCCGAGGAATTGTTCACCGCGCGCTACTGGGCCGATCTCGTCGGCGCCGCAGATCGCGCGGGTGTGGACTTCGCGTTCTTCCCGGACACCTTCGGTGTCACCTCGGACGCGAGCACCGTGCGCGGCCGGCTCGAAGCCGTCGGGCTCGCCGCGCGTCTCACCGCGGCCACCACCCGCATCGGGCTCGTCCCCACCGCGACCGTCACCCACACCGAACCGTTCCACGTCGCCAAGGCGATCCAGACCGTCGACCACACCACGCTCGGTCGCGCGGGCTGGGAGGTCGCGGTGACGCCGGGCGCCGGGCCGGTCGCGTTGTTCGGCCGCAAGGACGAGCAGGACACCGCGTCGCTGTGGGCCGAAGCCGCCGAGGCCGCCGAGGTCGCGGCGCGACTGTGGGACAGCTGGGAGGACGACGCCGAGATCCGCGACGTCGCCACCGGCCGCTTCATCGACCGGGACAAGGTTCACTACATCGATTTCGTCGGCGAGTACTTCTCCGTCAAGGGATCGTCCATCGTACCGAGGTCGCCGCAGGGGCAACCGTTGGTCGCGGTGACGGTCACCGGCGACGAATCGTTCGAATTCGCCGCGAAGCGAGCAGATCTCGTGCGCATCCGGGCAACGGATGCCGAGGCTGCGGCCGATCTCACCACCCGTATCCGGGCCGCTGCGGGGGACCGTCCGGTCCTCGTCCTGCTCGACGTCGACCTGCTGCTCGCCGCCACCGACGCCGACGCGGCCGCCGACCTCGCGCAACTCGAGGCGTGGGCCGGAGCGCCGTACGTCTCCGACACGATCGTCCACGTGGGCACCGCCGCCGGAGCCGTCGAGCTCCTGGGAGACATCCGGGGCGTGAACGGGGTGACGCTGCGACCGCTCGCTCTGCCGTCGACCCTGCCGCGGCTCGTCGAGAACGTCCTGCCCGTCATTCGTCCCGTGGTCGCGCCCGCAACCGGAACCCTCCGCGACCGGCTCGGTCTGCCCCGTCCCGCCAATCGTTTCGCTTCCGCTCACTGAAGGATCGATCACCTTGTCACGCAATATCGTTCGCAAGCAGATCCACCTCGCCGCCCACTTCCCGGGGGTCAACAACACCACCGTGTGGGCAGACCCGGCCTCGAAGAGCCAGATCGACTTCGAGTCGTTCGTGCACCTCGCGCGCACCGCCGAGCGCGGCAAGTTCGACTTCTTCTTCCTCGCCGAGGGATTGCGGTTGCGCGAACACCGCGGCCGCATCCACGACCTCGACGTCGTCGGCCGGCCCGACACGCTCACCGTGCTCGAGGCGCTCGCCGGCGCCACCACCCACCTCGGGCTGGCCGGCACGATCAACACCACCTTCAACGAACCGTACGAGCTGGCGAAGCAGTTCGCGACGCTCGACCACCTGTCCGACGGCCGCGCCGCGTGGAACCTGGTCACGTCGTCGGATGCGTTCACCGGCGAGAACTTCCGTCGCGGCGGCTTCCTCGACCATTCCCAGCGCTACGTCCGCGCGGCCGAAGTGGTCGACGTGGTGCGGGAACTGTGGGACGGCTGGTCCGAACGTGGGCCCGTGATCGACCGTGAGGCCGGAATCTTCGCCGCCGACAACGACATCGCGCCGTTCGACATCCACACCACCCAGTTCGACATCGCGGGGCGCTTCGAGGTGCCGCGCAGCCCCCAGGGGCATCCGGTCTTCCTGCAGGCCGGCGACTCCGACGAGGGACGCGAGTTCGGGGCCGCGAAGGCCGATGCGATCTTCAGCCGCCACGGCACCCTCGAGGAGGGGCGGGCGTTCTACACCGATGTCAAGAGCCGCCTCGCGAAATACGGCCGCAGTCACGACGACCTGAAGATCCTGCCCGCCGCGGCGTTCGTCCTCGGTGACAGCGCCGAGGACGCGGAAGAACGGGCCCGGCACATCCGGCTGCAGCAGGTCGGCCCGCAGACCGCGATCGCGTTCCTCGAGCAGGTATGGGGCCGCGACCTCTCGAACTACGACCCGGACGGGCCCCTGCCCGACGTCGACCCCGAGGACAACGTGACCATCACTCGCGGCCGCGTCCGCCACGCGAAGGATCCGCGCGCGGTTGCCGAGGCGTGGCGCGCGAAGGCCGAGGCCGAGAACCTCAGCATCCGCGAACTCATCATCGAGGTCACCGCGCGTCAGCAGTTCGTCGGCACCGCCGAACAGGTTGCCACCGAGATCGACCACTACGTGCAGACCGACGCGAGCGACGGTTTCATCCTGGTGCCGCACCTGACCCCCGGCGGCCTCGACGAGTTCGTCGACACCGTCGTGCCGCTGCTGCAGGAACGCGGCAGTTTCCGCACCGAGTACGACGGCACCACCCTGCGCAGCCACCTGGGCCTGCGCCACCCGCACGAGACGAACGAAGGAGTCCGAGCATCGTGACCACAACACTCGACCACACCCGATTCCTCGAGGACTGGAAGCAGTGGCACGCCGCCCGCAACGACGCGCTGCGGCAACCGCTGGGCTGGCTCAGCCTCACCGCGCTGCACTGGCTCGACGAGACCCCCACCGAATTCGACGAAGCCCCGGGGATCTGGCATACCGCCGGTGACACGGTCGTGCACGTGCACGGTGACACGGTCGTGCACGTGCACGGTGACGAGACCGGTACCTACGAACCGGTCGAGGGTGCGCCCGGGCTCGAGGTGGAGTTCGACGGCGGTTACGTCGAGATCATCCGCCGCACCGGTCGTTTCGGGATCCGTATCCACGACCGGAATGCTCCCGCGGTCGCCGCCTTCACGGAAGTACCGGTGTACGAGCCGGATACGAAGTGGGTTCTCAACGGCCGTTTCGAAGCGTTCGACGAGTCGCGCACCGTGACCACCGGCGCCGTCGTCGACGGTCTCGAACATCATCACAGCGCAGCCGGGCTCGTCCGGTTCGACCACGACGGCAGCGAGCACACGCTCGTCGCGTTCGGCGAGGTCGGCGGGCCATTGCGGGTGTTGTTCACCGACGCGACCAGCGGGGTCACCACCTACCCGGCGGCACGCGCGCTCGACCTCGGTGTCCCGGACGAGAACAACACCGTCACACTCGATTTCACGCGGGCGGCGAATCTGCCCTGCGCGTTCACCGACGCCGCGACCTGCCCGATCGCGCCGGCCGAGAACCGGCTCCCGTTCGCCGTCGAGGCGGGCGAACGCAATCCCCGCACATCGCAGAATCCGGAGTGACCATGGCTGTGACGAATCCGGTTCCGCTGTCCGTGCTGGACCTGTCGCCGGTCAGCGAGGGAGCGACCGTGCCGCAGGCACTGCGCAACACGGTCGATCTCGCGCGGAAGGCCGAGGCGTGGGGTTACCGGCGCTACTGGGTCGCCGAGCACCACTTCGTCGCGGTGGCCTCGTCGTCCCCGGCGGTGCTGATCGGCGCGGTCGCCGCGGCCACGAGCACCATCCGGGTCGGGGCGGCGGCGGTGCAGCTCGGCCACAACACCGCCGCGGGTGTCGTCGAAGCATTCGGCACGCTCGACGCGTTCCATCCGGGGCGGATCGATCTCGGTCTCGGCCGTTCGGGCCAGCGGCGCGCGGAAGCGTTGAAGGCTGCCGCATCCGGTGTCGAGCCCCCGGCGCCGCGCGCCACCGAGATCCGGAACGGCCTGGTGATCCCGCCGCCGTTCCCGACCGGCCGGATCCTCGCCTCGCCGCGTCTCGCGGCCTCGTTCGCGGCGCTCCAGCAGCCCGGCGCGCAGTCGCCGGACTTCGACGAGCAGGTCGCCGACATCCTCGCGTTGCTCGACGGCACGTACCGCACCGCCGACGGAATCGAGCTGCACGCTCATCCGGGGGAGAACGCCGACGTCGAGGTGTGGGTGTTCGGGTCGAGTGCGGGCCCGTCCGCCGCCCTCGCGGGTCGGCTCGGACTGCCGTTCGGGGCGAACTATCACGTCGCACCGTCCAGCACGGTCGAGGCGGTCGAGGCATACCGGGCGGCGTTCCGTCCGTCGAAGTACCTGGCAGAGCCGTATGTGGTGGTCTCGGCGGACGCCGTCGTCGCCGACGACGACGCGACCGCCCGCGAGCTCGCGTCGACGTACGGGCACTGGGCCCACAGCATCCGCTCGGGTCGGGGCGCCGTGCCCTACCCGGACCCGGCGACCGCGGAACCTCTCACCGCCGAGGAACGGGAACTCGTCGACGATCGTCTCGTCACCCAGTTCGTGGGTTCCCCGGGCACCGTCGCCGAACGGCTCGACACGTTGCGCCGGGTCACCGGCGCCGACGAACTCGTCGTCACGTCGGTGACACACCGGCACGAGGACCGGTTGCGGTCCTACGAACTGCTCGCACGGGAATGGGGGCTTGCGGGGCTGCGCGCCGCCTGACCGTGTCCGGGCCGAATGTCACGGCGGTTCGGATAGGCTGAACCGCTGTGACATTCGGCGACGCGGACCGCGACGACAACGGCGAGATCCCGGAATGGGCGCGCGCTCTCGGGCTCGAGCCGCATCCCGAGGGCGGCTGGTACCGGGAGACCTGGCGCAGCGACCTCGAGCTGCCCGCCACGGCCCTGCCCGGCTATCCCGCGTCCCGCAGCGCCGGAACCGCGATCCTGTTCCTGCTCGTGCCCGGGCAGCAGTCCGCGTGGCACACGGTGCGCGGTGCCGAGCTGTGGCTGTACCACCGGGGGAGTCCCGTGCTGCTCGAGATCGCGGAACCGGGACCGGAACCCGGTGAGATCACCGAATATCTCGTCGGTCCCGACTTCGCCGAAGGCCACCGGCCGCAGGTCGTGGTGCCGCCCGGCCACTGGCAGCGAGCCCGGCCGGCGGGAAGCGAACCGAGCCTGGTCGGGTGCGTCGTCGTGCCCGGATTCGACTTCGACGACTTCACTCTGGCCGGCAGCTGAACCGGCACGTGCATTTCGCCGGATTCGGGTCTTTGATGTGGGTATGAGTGTCGACAGGAGTGCGGATCCGCTGCGCTTGGCCGCGGGAGCCGCGACGGTGCTGGCCGGTGCGGTCGGGAGCGCGATGGGCGTGAGCATGGACCTCGCCCGCCGGTTGCCCGGCGTCGCGTCGGCCATCGACGGCCTCGAGGCGCGCGGCGACGCTGCCCTGCGCGCGGCGGATGCCGCCGTGGACCGCGTCCTGCGCGTCGTCGTGCGGAAGGTCGTACAGGCGGCGTTGCTCGAAGTGGACATCACCGCCGTCGTCCGCGACCACGTCGACCTCGACGCGATCGCCGAGGGCATCGACGTGGGCCGCATCGTCGACCGGGTCGACATCGACGGGATCGCAGAGCGGATCGACATCGACCGGATCCTCGACCGGGTGGACATCGACGGTGTCGCTGCGCGCGTGGACGTCGAGAAGATCATCGCCCGGGTCGACATCGACGGGATCGCCGCGCGCCTGGATCTGACGCCGATCCTGGACCGGGTGGACATCGACGCGATCGCGGCGCGGGTCGACGTGGACGCGATCATCCGGCGTGTGGACCTGATCGGTCTGGCCGGCACCGTCATCGAGGGCGTCGATCTGCCCGAGATCATCCGGGAATCCACCGGGACGATGTCCACCGAGGCCGTGCAGGGGGTGCGGACCCAGGGCATGCGTGCCGACGACGCGGTCTCCGGATTCGTCGGCCGCATGTTCGGGAGGCACCCCGAGCACCACGAGCACGAGGGGCAGGGGTGAGCGAGCATCGGCCCGCGGGCATCGTCACGCGGGGTCTCGCGGCGCTCCTGGATCTCGGCGTCGTGCTCGCGGGTATGGGCGGCCTGTACCTGTCCTGGGCGCTGATGCGGTTGCTGTTCTCGCCGCAGCAGTTCTCGTTCCCGGACGTGCAGGTCGTCATGTCGATCACGACCTGCAGCGCACTGTCGGTGCTGTACCTGGCGGCGTGCTGGGCGACGACCGGTCGCACCGTCGGCTCGGTCGTGATGGGCCTTCGGGTCGTCGGGCGCAACCGGCAGCTCATGGGCTGGCTCCGCGCGCTGATTCGGGCCGGGTTCTGCGTAGTGTTCCCGGTCGGGCTGATCGTGGTCGCCGTCGATCGGCGACGACGGTCGCTGCAGGACATCGTGCTGCGGACCACGGTCGTCTACGACTGGCAGCCCGATCCTCACCTCGCCGAGCCGCACGGCGGACAGTGAAAACTCCGCCGGAACACCGTTCCGGTCATACTCGAAGCAGATTGAGATCGAAGACATACAGGAGAACTCGGTGGCACAGGGCTTGAAGTTGGGATACAAGGCGTCCGCGGAGCAGTTCGGTCCCCGGGAACTGGTGGAGCTGGCGGTGCTGGCCGAGGAACACGGCATGGATTCGGCGACAGTGTCCGACCACTTCCAGCCGTGGCGGCACAACGGTGGGCACGCTCCCTTCTCGCTGTCGTGGATGACCGCGGTCGGCGAGCGCACGAAGCGCCTGCAGCTCGGCACTTCGGTGCTGACCCCCACCTTCCGGTACAACCCGGCCGTCATCGCGCAGGCGTTCGCGACGATGGGCTGCCTCTATCCGGGCCGCGTCATGCTCGGCGTCGGCACCGGTGAGGCCCTCAACGAGATCGCCACCGGCTACCAGGGCGAGTGGCCGGAGTTCAAGGAGCGGTTCGCCCGGCTGCGCGAATCGGTGCGGCTGATGCGCGCGCTGTGGACCGGCGACCGCGTCGACTTCGACGGCGAGTACTACACCACGAAGGGTGCCTCGATCTACGACGTGCCCGAAGGGGGCATCCCGGTGTACATCGCCGCGGGTGGGCCGGTGGTCGCCCGGTACGCGGGCCGCGCCGGTGACGGCTTCATCTGCACCTCCGGCAAGGGCATGGAGCTCTACAACGACAAGTTGCTTCCGGCGGTCGCCGAGGGCGCCGAGAAGGCCGAACGGGACGTCGCCGCGATCGACAAGATGATCGAGATCAAGATCTCTTACGACACCGATCCGGACGCGGCGCTCGAGAACACCCGGTTCTGGGCTCCGTTGTCGCTCACCCCGGAGCAGAAGCACTCGATCGAGGATCCCATCGAGATGGAAGCGGCCGCGGACGCGCTCCCCATCGAACAGGTCGCCAAGCGGTGGATCGTGGCGTCGGATCCCGACGAGGCGGTCGAGAAGGTCAAGGCGTACATCGACGCCGGACTGAACCACCTCGTGTTCCACGCGCCGGGTCACGACCAGAAGCGTTTCCTCGAGCTGTTCGAACGGGATCTGGCGCCGCGCCTCCGCGCGCTCGCCTGATACCGCGATCTTGCAGTGCGGGGTGTCTCACACGCGGAGTCGCCCCGCACCGCATTATGGTGGCTCCCATGAGTGCCGCTGCGGGATCCGTGTCGAGCATCTACATCGCGTCTCCCGAAGGCGACACCGGGAAATCCACGGTGGCGCTCGGCATCCTGCAGATGCTGTGCGCCTCCGCCGCCCGCGTGGGTGTGTTCCGGCCCATCGCACGCTCGGACGCCGACCGTGACTACATTCTCGAGCTGCTCCTCGAACGCATCACCGTCGACCTCGACTACGACGACTGCGTCGGTGTCACCTACGACGAGGTGCACGCGGACCCCGATGCGGCCCTGAGCGAGATCGTGTCCCGATACCACGCGGTCGCCGACCGGTGCGACGCCGTCGTGGTCGTCGGCAGCGACTACACCGAGATCGCGAATCCCACCGAACTGTCGTACAACGCGCGGATCGCGGCGAACCTCGACGCGCCGGTCCTGCTCGCGCTGCGCGGGTCGCGCCGAACCCCCGCCGAGATCGCGCAGCTCGCCGCGGTCTCGTCCGCCGAACTCGCCGCTCACCATGCCCATCTGACCGGGATCGTCGTCAATCGCTGCAACCCGGACGAACTCGACGCCGTCGCCGCGCGGTTCGCCGGGCATCCCGTGCCGGTATGGACGCTGCCGGAGGTCCCGATCCTGGTGGCGCCGACGATGGCCGAACTGCAGGCCGTCCTGCACGGCGACCTCTACAGCGGCGATCCCGAACTGCTGCACCGCGAAGCGCTGCGAGTCGTGGTGGGCGACATGACCGCCGAGCACATCCTCGAACGTCTCACCGAAGGAGCGGCGGTCGTCGTGTCCGCCGACCGTTCGGACGCCCTGCTGGCCCTCGTCAATGCCGATGCTGCAGAAGGGTTCCCGTCACTGGCGGGCATCATCCTCAACGGCGGGCTGCGGCCCCATCCCGCGATCGCGCAGCTCGTCACAGGTCTCGAACCCACACTGCCCATCCTCACCACCGATCTCGGCACGTTCGATACCGCCTCCGCCGCGGACCGGACCCGCGGGCGCATGGTGCACGGTGCGCAGCGCAAGATCGACACCGCGGTCGCGTTGATGGAACAGCACGTCGACGCACCGACGCTCCTGGGCCGGCTGAGTCTTCCGCGCCCGACGGTGACGACCCCGCAGATGTTCGAATACCAGCTCATCGACCGGGCCCGCGCGCAACGCCGGCACATCGTGCTGCCCGAGGGCGACGACGACCGCATCCTCCGCGCCGCCGGCCGGGTTCTGCAACGCGGCATCGCCGACATCACGCTGCTCGGTGACGAACCGCAGATCCGCCGGCGCGCCGCCGCACTCGGCATCGACCTCGGGAAGGCGGAGACGATCGACCCGCGGACCTCCGAGCTCGCCGAGCGTTTCGCCGCCGAATACGCCCGGCTGCGTGCGCACAAGGGCATGAATCTCGATCGCGCCCGCGAGATCATGCGTGACATATCCTATTTCGGCACCATGATGGTCCACCTGGGGATCGCGGACGGCATGGTGTCGGGGGCGGCGCACACCACCGCGCACACCATCCGCCCGTCCTTCGAGATCATCCGCACCCGGCCCGGCGTCTCCACCGTGTCGAGCGTCTTCCTGATGTGCCTGGCGGATCGCGTTCTCGTATACGGCGACTGCGCGGTCGTGCCCGACCCGTCCGCCGAGCAGCTCGCCGACATCGCGATCTCCTCCGCGGAGACCGCGGCCCGTTTCGGCATCGAGCCGCGGGTCGCGATGCTGTCGTACTCGACGGGCGACTCCGGGATCGGCGCCGACGTCGACAAGGTGCGCAGTGCCACCGCGCTGGTGCGGCAGCGACGGCCGGATCTGCCGGTCGAGGGCCCGATCCAGTACGACGCCGCGATCGAGCCCACGGTCGCGAGCGCGAAACTCCCCGGGTCCGAAGTGGCCGGTCGCGCAACGGTATTCATCTTCCCCGATCTGAACACCGGCAACAACACGTACAAGGCGGTGCAGCGCAGCGCCGGCGCGGTGGCCGTCGGACCGGTGCTCCAGGGCCTGAACAAGCCGGTCAACGACCTCTCCCGAGGCGCGCTGGTCCAGGACATCGTCAACACGGTGGCGATCACCGCGATCCAGGCACAGGAGGACTGATCCATGACTGCCACCAACGGAGTGACCGCCGGAACCGTGCTGGTGCTGAACTGCGGTTCGTCGTCGATCAAGTTCCAGCTGATCCACCCGGAGACGGGGGAGTCGGTGGTGCACGGGCTGATCGAGCGGATCGGTGAGCCGGAGGGGCGGATCGTCTTCCGCCACGCCACCGGAACCGAAGAGAAGATCGGACCCATCGCCGATCACCGCACGGGACTTCGCATCGTGCTGGACATGGTCGAAGGGCTCGGACGGTCGCTGCACGAGGCCGGCATCATCGCGGTGGGACACCGGCTCGTGCACGGCGGCGGGCTCTTCTACGAGCCGACGCTCATCGACGACGCGGTGGTGCGCGCGGTCGACGACCTGTCCAGCCTTGCGCCCCTGCACAACCCGGCCAACGTCGTCGGCATGGAAGTCGCCCGCGCGGTGCTGCCCGACATCCCGCACGTCGGTGTGTTCGACACCGCGTTCTTCCACGACCTGCCGGCCG
>NZ_JADZGH010000020.1:25731-33651 GCF_015865005.1 Rhodococcus sp. CX | reverse complement strand
TCGCGGCCGATCACGGCATCCGTCGGTACGGATTCCACGGCACCTCACACGAATACGTCTCGCGGCGGGCAGCGGAGTTTCTCGGCCGCGACTACTCCGAGCTCGGTCAGATCGTGTTCCACCTGGGGAACGGGGCGTCCGCGGCCGCGATCGCGGGTGGCCACCCGATCGACACCTCGATGGGGCTCACCCCTCTCGAGGGCCTGGCCATGGGAACCCGTTGCGGCGACGTCGATCCGGGTGTGCTCATGCACCTGAAGCGCAGCGCCGGTATGGATGTCGAAGCGATCGACGACATGCTGAACCACAGCTCGGGACTCAAGGGGCTGTGCGGTGTCAACGACTTCCGGGCGTTGATCCGGCTGATCGAGGAGGGATCCGCGGACGCGAAACTCGCCTACGACGTGTACGTGCACCGGATCCGGAAGTACCTCGGCGCGTACATGGTCGAACTCGGCGGCGTCGACGTGATCGTCTTCACCGGCGGGGTGGGGGAGCACCGGTCCGAGGTCCGGTTGGACGCGCTGGCGGGACTCGAACGGCTCGGGATCGTCGTCGACCCCGAGTCGAACGCGGCCGAGAGAGGGGACGAACGTCGCATCTCCGCGCCGGAATCGAAGGTGGAGGTGCTGGTGATCCCGACCAACGAGGAACTGGCCATCGCCCGGGCCGCGGCCGCGTTCGCAACAACCTCGTAGGGCTGACCGTCGGGTCCGCCGACGGACAAGACATCAGCGCGCTGTCGGCTGCGCGCGGATATCCCCCGGCTGCGCGGGTTCGGTTGACAGATGCCACGGTCAGAGGAGGCTGCGAGGGCGGATCGCGTTCGCCAGGTCGACGAGGGTGTACCGGTGCGTGCGCGCCGGTGCGCTGCGTGCCAGCGCCCGCAGCGCCGCCTCGGTGCCCCTCCGCAGACCCTTCTCGGTGAACGGGACCCCGAGGATCGGATCGAGGGACTTACGGGAGGCATGGCCGGCGCGCACCCACTCGAGGGCCGTGCCCAGCACCAGTGTGCGCATCTGCAGGGCGCGGCCCTCGTCGAGGGGCAGAGCGTCGACGCGGTGCGCGGCCTCGCGCAGTTCGGCCTCGGTCACGTCGTCGATCGGTCTGTCGTGCAACATGATCAGGATGCTCGTCATGCTGGCCACACTGTGGTGCCGAGACGTCGCGGGCACCTGGTCGAGGGTCGCGACCGCGCCGGCCAGGTCGTGACGGTCGGCGAGCTGACGGGCCAGTCCGAACGCGGCACTGACGATGTTGTGGTCGGTGCGCCACACCGTCCGGTAGTAGTTCTCGCAGAACTGCCGCCACGCCTCCGGATCGTCGCTCTCCCATTGCTGCAGAATGAGTTCCGCGGTCGCGGCCAGGGCGATCTTCGGGGCGGTCTCGCCGGGTAGCGCCTCGAGCACCCGTTCGAATCGGTCGAACGCCGTCTGGAATTCACCGAGCAGCAGCGCGGCGATCCCGGCGTGCCAGTCGATCCGCCAGTCCATGCCCAGGTCGCGTTCGAGATTGCGGAGGATCTCCTCGGCCCGTTCCCCGTGCCCGAGGTCGAGGTGGGCGCGGACCTCGGCGAGGGCGATCTCGCGGGAGAACGAGACGTCGGCGGTGCCCACGACCCGTTCGAGCCCGTTGTCGCGGGCGTGCCGCAGTGCGTCGAGTGTCTGCTGGGGCTCGCTGTGCACGGCAGCGGCGAGCAGCGCCGCGCTGGGGTCGTTCGGATCGATCAACGGAACCGGAAGGGCCCCGGCCACATCCCGCGCAGAGATGTTCTTGTCGCGGACGATGCCGTCGACGAACACGTCCGTCTGCGCGACGGCCTCATCGGTGCCGAAGGTGGTGCGCTGGCGACTGAACTTCGCCGACAGCCCGGGGTGCTCGGTGCCCGTCTGCTGGGACAGGACCTCGCGCAGCACACCGGTGAGCTGCCCGGCCATCTCGTCGGCGGACCGGAACCGCCGTTCCGGGTCGGGATCGGTGGCGCGCAACAGCAATCGATGGAACGAGTCGTACTCGGCGAGCAACGGTGCCTGTTCGGTCGTGGGCAGCCCGTCGACGTAGCGGCCCTTGTCGACGGGCAGGTCCAGCGTCAGCGCTGCCAGGGTCCGGCCGGCGGTGTAGATGTCGGTGACCGGAGTCGGTCCGGTGCGGACGATTTCGGGTGCCTGGTAACCCGGCGTGCCGTACAGGTAGCCGTAGTCCTCGATGCCCGAGACCGCCCCGAGATCGATCAGTTTGGTCTGCTCCTCGGTGACCATGATGTTCTCGGGTTTGAGGTCGTTGTAGACCAGTCCGATCTCGTGCAGATAGCCGAGCGCGGGCAGGACGTCGAGGATGTACGCGATGGCCTGCTCGATCGGCATCCGTTCCGGTTTGGTGTAGGTGTCGAGGATCTCGCGCAGGGTGTGCCCGCCGACGTATTCCATGACGATGTATCCCATCGGGACACCGTCCGGCCGCGGATGCTCGACGAAGTTGTAGATCCGGACGATGCTCGGGTGCGAAACCTCCGCGAGGAACTGCCGTTCGGCCATCGCGACCGCCTGCGCCTCGGCGTCGCCGGCGTGCAGCAGGCCCTTGAGCACGACCCAGCGATCGCTGACGTTGCGGTCGACAGCCAGGTAGATCCAGCCCAGCCCGCCGTGCGCGAGACAGCCCTTGATCTCGTACTGCCCGGCGACCAGATCTCCGGGGGCGAGATTCGGGGTGAACTCGAACGGCGTGCCACACGACGGGCAGTTGCCCGAGGAGGGTCCGGGACCGGAGGCGGTGCTGCGCCCCACCGGTTTTCCGCACTTCCAGCAGAACCGTTTGCCCTCGGCGACCCGAGGATCGCGCAGGACGACACTCGCCGGATCGAGCGGCGCCGGAACCGGGACGTCGACGAGACCGGCGATGCGCCGGCGCAGCAGTCCACGGGGACGCGATCGGCGGCTCGAGCCGCGCTGCGACGGCCCGGTCGGCGGGAGGGAGGCACGCCGGGTCGACTCCGTGGACTGCGCCGCGCCGGGGCGTGGGCTGCGCTGGGTCGACTCGGTGGGCTCCGCCGCGTCGGGGCGTGGGCTGCGCTGGGTCGACTCGGTGGGCTCCGCCGCGTCGGGGCGTGGGCTGCGCTGGGTCGCCGGTCCGCCGGGGAGTTCGGTATCGGCCATCGGATCGTCCCTCAATCCACATACGTCGCGGTGGGCGGTGCCGGTGTCGGCCCGAGGACGGAGAGCCACCTGTCGTACAACTCCGCCCAGGTGCCGTCGCGGCGGATTCGTTCGAGTGTGCCGTTCACGAACCGCACGAGATCGTCGTTGCCCAGGGTGATGCCGACACCGTACGGCTCCACACCCATCGAGGCGCCGACGATCTCGAGATTGGGATCCTGGGATGCGAGACCCGCGAGGATGGTGTCGTCGGTGCTCACGGCCTCGACCTGCCCCTGCTGCAGGACGACGAGACAGTCCGCCCACGCCGGCACGGTCAGGATCGACGCCGACGGCTGCACCTGCTGCATGCGGGTCAGCGAGGTGGTTCCGCGCACGATACAGACCCGCCGGCCCGCGAGATCCGCGGCATTGCGGATGTCCGATCCCTTGACCACCAGGACCCGCTGCTGGGCCAGGAAGTATGTCGACGAGAAGTCGACGCGTTCCCGGCGGGCGCACGTGATCGACATGGTCTTGGCGACGATGTCGACGGTGGAGTCCTGCAGCGCCTGCTCGCGGTCGGCAGAGTTGAGGATCCGGTAGTCGATCAGGTCGGGATCCCCCAGCAGATCGCGCGCGATCTCCCGGGCGATGTCGACGTCGAAACCGGCGATGCGGCCGGTGGCCGGATCACGGAAGCTCATCAGATTGCTGCCGGTGTCGAGACCGACCACCAGCCGGCCGCGGGCACGGATCGCGTCGAGTGTCGGTCCGGTCGTCGCGCCGTCGGGCCGCAGGCTCGCGGTCGGATCCCCGCAGTCGGGCATTTCCGGTTGCGCAGTGGGGGAGGGCGCCAAGGTGGCGCGTTCGGGCAGCGGCACCTCGCTGTAGGGGACCTCGACCCGGGGCAGCGGGGACACCGGCGTCGACGCGCACCCGGCGACGGCGACGACACTGCACAGTGCCGCCACCATCAGCGCCACGCGGCTCCTCACTGGTACTCCCGAAGTCGAGGCCACAATCCGATGGTGACACCGATCAGCGACACCAGGGTGAGCACCACCGCGGCAGGTGCCAGCGCGGACAAGAGCTGGGAGGCGCGGTCCTCGTTGGAACGCAGCTGGGAGCGCGCCGCCTCGATGCCTTCGGCCAGGGCGTCGTCGACGACGGCGAACTGGGCCGCCGATTCGTTCGGACCCGGACCGACCGCCAGGACCGCCGCTGCGGTGTAGTCACCGCGCTGCAGAGCGGCCACCGTCCGTTCGTGCGATTCCATCCATTCGTTGCGGGCGGCGATCGCACGGGCCACGGCATCGTCGGTGACAGCGTCTCCACCCGGGTGGGATTGCAGTAGCTCGCCGAGCCGGGCCATGGACTGTCGGAACGCGGCATCGTATTCGCCGGTGCTGTCCCGCCGGGCCAACAGCAGCGTCTCGGCGGTGCGGGACTGCTGGGCGGTGATGCGGGCCGCGGCGACCGTCCCGAGCGGCTCGGCGCCGTCACTGATGGCGCGTTGCGTCGCACTCGACGACACCAGCCCCGCGACGAGCAGCCACACCAGCAGCAGGCCGGTCGCGGCGATCGACAGGAGCAACCCGGGATTGAGGGCACGCCGGCTGATGCGGGAGATGATCAGGTGGATGCCGCCGAGCGCGGACACTGCGGCGATGAGCAACCCGATCGAGAACCACGGTGGCCGGACCGCGGCGTGCTGGGTGTCCATGACGGCACGGACACCGAGCATGTGCAGTTCCTGTGCCATCGGCAACAGCGAGGTCTGCATGAGGTTCGACGCTTCGCCGAGGTACGCGCTGCCCACCGGATTGCCCGAGCGGTTGTTGGCCCGGGCCGTCTCGATCAGGCCCGTGTACACGGTCAGCCGCCCGGAGATCCCCGACAGGAGGCGGGCACTGTCCGGGTCGTCATCGGCACCGATGGCCGCCGCGACCAGCTGCGCCGACGCCTCCGCCACGGCCTGCTCGTACCGCTCGCGGACGGCCTTCGGTTCGATGCCGCCGGAGATGAACCCGGTGACCGCCGCCGCGTCGGCGACGGACAACGCGCTGTAGAGATCCTGGGACGCGTCCGCCAGCGGCTCGATCGTCGACAGCAGATGATCGTGCGTGGCCTTGCGGCTGCTCACCGTCTGGGTCGCGACGAACCCCGAGATCGCCACCAGGATCGACACGAGCGTCCCGAGCACGATGAGCTTGGCGGGTGTCGAGCGCAGCACGGCACCCAGATCGTCGGGCACCTGCGGGCCGCTCGACCGTCCCTGCTCGAAAACCCGGGCGGTCCGTGTCTCGGGGGCCCGCTGCTCGGCGTGGTCGGGGCCGGGGTCGATCGTGGGGTGTAGGCGAGGGTCCACCAATCGCCCCTTTCGGTGTTGCACAGTCCTTGGCGAGCATATAAGCAGTACGAACAGGAATGCGCTGCGCGAGTGCGTCGGAACAGGGGTTCGACAGCCCGCGGCGGCCGGTAGGGAGGACGGACACGATGCGCGGTGACGGTGACGGATGGGCCGTCGGCCCCGACGGCGATCGCCGGTGGGGCAAGCACGGTGCGGCCGGGCTGTTGTTGCGTGCGCCTCTGCCCGACGGCCGGCCCGCGGTGCTGCTGCAACACCGCGCCGCGTGGAGTCACCAGGGCGGAACCTGGGCGCTGCCCGGCGGCGCCCGCGACAGCCACGAAAGCACCGTCGACGCCGCGGTACGCGAAGCGCACGAGGAGACCGGCATCGACGTGTCGGTGGTTGCGGTCCGAACCGAGCGCGTCACCGCCGGGGTCGTCGGCGGCTGGACCTACACGACCGTCGTCGCCGACGCCGGGATCCCGCTGGCCACCGTCCCCAACGGCGAGAGCACCGAACTGCGATGGGTGCCGGAGGTCGAGGTCGAGGCGATGGCGCTGCACGCGGGGTTCGCCGCGTCCTGGCCGACGCTGCGCACCCGCGTGGTCCGGGTCCTGCTCGACACCGCGAACGTGCTCGGCTCGCGCCCGACCGGCTGGTGGCGCGACCGGCCGGGAGCGACCGGGGCACTGCTGAACGAGCTGGCGGCGGTGCTGCCCCGGACCCTCGAACTGCCCGACGGCGGGTTCGGCTGGGTGACGCAGATCGAGGCCGTGCTCGAAGGCCGGGCCCGGGACGCGATCGTCGAGGACGCCCGCATCCCGGTGCACGCCGCCACCGGAAGCGGGGACGACGAACTGGCCCGCCTCGCCGGGGCGACCGCCACCCTCACGTCGGAGGTGACGGTGGTCGTGACCGCCGACCGCGGGCTACGGGAGCGCCTGCCCGATTCGGTGATCGCGTTGTCGCCCTCGACCGTCCTCGACTGGCTGTAGACGGTTACGCAGGTAGACCGGCCTTCAGCGCAGCGGCCGCGGCACGCGGATCGGCGGCCTTCGTGATCGCCCGAACCACCGCGACACGGGTGGCGCCGGCGGCGACCACCTCGGGCAGTCGCTCGATGTCGATCCCGCCGATCGCGAACCACGGACGGGTCGGATGCGACTGAGCGACCTCCCGGATGACCTCCAGACCCGCCGCGGTGCGGCCCGGCTTGGTCGGGGTGTCCCACACCGGGCCGGACGCGAAGTAGTCGACACCCTCCTCGATCTCGGCGAGGGCCGCCTGTGCGCGGCTGCCCGTGGATCGGCCGATGACGATGTCCGGACCCAGGATGTTGCGGGCGTGCGCGACCGGCAGATCCCCCTGACCCAGATGCAGGATGTCCGCGCCCGCCGCCAGTGCGATGTCGGCGCGGTCGTTGACGGCGAGCAGTGCGCCGTGGCGCCGGCACGCGTCGGCGAGGATCTCGAGTGCGGCCAGTTCGTCGCGTGCCTCGAGGCGGCCGAACTTCTTCTCGCCCGTCGAGTCCTTGTCACGCAACTGGATGATGTCGACTCCGCCGGCGAGGGCTTCCTCCGCGAATCGAGCCAGGTCGCCGGTGTCCCGGCGGGCGTCGGTGCACAGGTACAGACGCGCGTCCGCGAGCCGTTCCCGAGGTGAAGGATGGTTGCCACGATAGGAAGTCACAGCCCAGACGGTAACCTCTGAGGGAGAGATGACAACACGGGAGTCCCGGGGAACGCGGGGCTGAGAGGGGGCCTGCCGGCCCCGACCGTTATGACCTGACCCGGATCATGCCGGCGCAGGGAGTGAGGTGGACGCAGGATGGGAACGGTAGCCGTCGTCGGTGGCGGTGTCATCGGGTTGTCGATCGCGTGGCGCGCGGCGAGCGCCGGCTGGGACGTGACAGTGCACGACCCGACCCCCGGAGCGGGCGCATCCTGGGTCGCCGGTGGCATGCTCGCGCCGCTGTCGGAGGGCTGGCCCGGCGAGGAACACGTCCTGGAACTGGGCGCGGCGTCACTCGCGCGCTGGCCGGAGTTCGGGGACCGGTTGCAGCGCGCGACCGGGTGTGACCTGTTCACCTCGGACGGGTCCCTCACTGTCGCGCTGGATGCCGCCGACGCCGCCGACCTGCGCACCGTCGCGGAATGGGTGCAGGCGCAGGGCCACGAGATGCGGGTGCTCACCCGTGCCGAGATCCGGGAGCTCGAGCCGTCGCTCGGCCCGCGGATCCGCCTCGGGTTGCTCGCCCCGACGGAACTGGCCGTGGACAACAGGATCCTCGTCGACGCCCTGCATCGCGCCTGCGTCGAGGCCGGGGTGCGGTTCGTTGCCACCGCGGTCGATTCGCTCGACGCACTGCCCGCGGACCGGGTGGTGCTCGCGGCGGGTTCGGCGTCGGCCCGGTTGTGGCCGGGCCTTCCGGTGCGG
>NZ_JADZGH010000020.1:23946-25665 GCF_015865005.1 Rhodococcus sp. CX | reverse complement strand
GGCCCGGCCCGGTGTCACCCCCGCCCCGAGCCGCACCATCCGCGGCAGTGTGCACGGTCGGCCGGCCTATCTGGTGCCGCGTGGCGACGGTCTCGTCGTCGGCGCCACCCAGTACGAGGCCGACGACACGCAGGTGACGGTCGCCGGGGTGCGGGACCTCATCGCCGATGCGGAAGCGCTGCTGCCGGCGATCGGCGAGTACGAGCTGTACGAGGCGACGGCGGGACTGCGGCCGATGAGCCCGGACAACCTGCCGTTGATCGGGCGGCTGTCCGAACGGGTCGTCGCCGCGACCGGGCACGGACGCAACGGGGTCCTGTTCACCCCGATCACCGCGGACGCCGTGCTCGCCGAACTCGCCGACGATCCGCTCGCCGAAGCGAAAAACGCCGACCCGCAAAGATTTTCGAAGGAAGGGCTGTGATGACGAACCCGATCTCGGTGGGGATCACCGTCAACGGTGAGGACCACTACTTCGCCGAGGCGCCGACGGTCGCCGAACTGCTGGTGCAGCTGGGGCTGCCGGAGAAGGGCATCGCGATCGCCGTCGACGGCGCGGTGTTCCCGCGCGGGCGGTGGTCCGAACCGGTCGGAAAGGGCTGGCAGATCGAGATTCTCACGGCGGTCCAGGGTGGCTGAGCTCCGTGACCCGGCACACGACCTGCCGCAGCTGACCATCGCCGGACGCACCTTCGCGTCGCGGTTGATCACCGGCACCGGCGGCGCCGCGAATCTCGCGGTGCTCGAGGAAGCGCTCGTCGCCTCGGGTACCGAACTGACCACCGTCGCCATGCGACGCGTCGACGCCGCCTCCGGCACCGGGGTGCTCGACCTGCTGCGCCGCCTCGACATCACCCCGCTCCCGAACACCGCGGGCTGCCGCGGCGCGAAGGAAGCGGTGCTCACCGCGCAACTGGGCCGCGAGGCCCTCGAAACCGATTGGGTCAAGCTCGAGGTCATCGCCGACGAACGCACCCTGCTGCCCGACGCCATCGAATTGGTCTCGGCGGCAGAGCAACTCGTCGACGACGGGTTCGTGGTCCTGCCGTACACGACGGACGATCCGGTCCTCGCGAAGCGCCTCGAGGACGTCGGATGCGCGGCGGTGATGCCGCTCGGCTCGCCGATCGGCACCGGACTGGGCATCGCCAACCCGCACCACATCGAGATGATCGTCGAAGCCGCCGGTGTCCCGGTGGTGCTCGACGCGGGCATCGGCACCGCGTCCGACGCCGCCCTCGCGATGGAACTGGGCTGCGACGCGGTGCTGCTCGCGACCGCGGTGACCCGGGCCAAGGACCCGGCGCTCATGGCGTCGGCGATGCGGCACGCCGTCGAAGCAGGTTTCCGGGCCCGGCACGCCGGACGGATCCCGAAGAGGTTCTGGGCGCAGGCGTCCTCGCCGCTCGAACCCTAGGGCCGGTGTCGGATCCGGCGGCTGCTCGTCGGGCGTGTCCCTGCACATTCCGGATGGATCGGGCAGGGTAGGGGTCATGATCGAAGTGACGGGACTGACCAAGACCTTCGGATCGACGACGGCAGTCGACGACGTGACGTTCACGGTCCGGCCCGGCATCGTCACCGGCTTCCTCGGTCCGAACGGTGCCGGTAAGACCACGACGATGCGGCTGATCCTCGGTCTCGACCGGCCCACTGCCGGCACCGCCCTGATCGGCGGGCGACCCTACCGGGAGTTGCAGCGGCCGCTGCGCACCGTCG
>NZ_JADZGH010000020.1:2600-23752 GCF_015865005.1 Rhodococcus sp. CX | reverse complement strand
GAAGTGCTGCGTCAGGTGGGCCTGACCGAGGTCGCGAACAAACGCGCGGGTGGGTTCTCGCTCGGCATGTCACAGCGTCTCGGTCTGGCCGGGGCCCTGCTCGGCGATCCGCAGGTGCTGTTGTTCGACGAGCCGGTCAACGGGCTCGATCCCGAGGGGATCGTGTGGATCAGGCGGTTCATGCAGGCACTCGCAGCCGAGGGCCGGACCGTTCTGGTGTCGAGTCACCTGCTGTCGGAGATGGCGCAGACCGCCGACCACCTGCTGGTGATCGGGCGGGGCCGGCTCATCGCCGACACCTCCGTCGACGCATTCGTCGCGCAGGCCTCCGAAGCGGTGGTGCGGGTGCGCAGCCCCCAACTCGACGTCCTGCGGGCCGCGCTCGTCGAGCGCGGGCACGCCGTCCACGACGACGACGGTGCGCTCGTGGTCACCGGCGCGACCGCGGCGGAGGTCGGAGAGCTCGCCGCCGCCCGGTCGGTGGTGCTGCACGAACTCGCCGGACAGCAGGCCTCGCTGGAAGAGGCGTTCATGAAGATGACCGGTGGCGACGTGCAGTTCCACGGCACCGGCGCCGATTCCGTGATGAAGGGTGGCCTGTGATGAGCGTGGCGATCGACACGTTGCGAGCCGAACGTATCAAGCTGACGTCGGTGCAGTCGCCGTTCTGGTGCACCGTGGTGATCGTCGCGCTCGGTCTGGGCCTGGCCGCGATCCTCGGTGCGGCGGCGAAGGCGTCGATGTCCTCGGACGACGAAACGGTCCGCTTCTATCCCACCGTCGACGTCGCCGTCAGCGGTGTGACCGGTTTCGGTGTGCTGGTGTTGATGATCCTGGCGGCGCTGTCGGTGACCAGCGAATACCGGTTCGGCGTGATCCGCTCCACGTTCCAGGCTCTGCCGAACCGCACGGTCGTCCTCGCCGTCAAGGCACTGCTGATCGGTGTGCTCGGCGCGGTCCTGACCGGGGTGCTGGCGTTGGCCGCGGTCTATCTGACGAAGGCGCTCGCCGGGTCGGAGGCCGGACGGGACCTCGTGCTCGAGGGGGCGAAGTGGCGGACGATCTACGGCACCGCGCTGTTCGCGCTGCTCGCGTCCATCCTGGCGGTGGGGGTGGGCGCCCTGCTGCGTCAGTCCGCCGGCACCATCGCGATCCTGCTGCTGTGGCCGATGCTCATCGAATCGCTGTTCGGGCTGTTCGGGTCGTTCGGCCGGAACGTGCAGCCGTTCCTGCCGTTCGCGAACATCAACTACTTCCTGGGCACCGACCAGGGCATCGATTTCCATTGGGGCCCGTGGGGTGCGCTCCTGTACTTCGCGGTGTTCGTGCTGGTGGTGTTCGGCGCCGCCGTGGCGGTGGTGAACCGGCGCGACGCCTGATGCGGTTCGCTCGGACCCCGGTGGCCCGGGGTCCGAGCGGATCCGTTCCGACGGCTACGACTGCGGGGTCGTGAGGGCCGCGATCGTCGACGCGTACATCGTCGACTTGATGGCTCCGAGCGTGCCGGGGTCCTTTCCGACCAGCGGCGCGACCGTGCCCACGGCCGAGGTAACCAGGGCGGATTCCTCGGCGGTGGCGTCGACGATGCCGGCGGCGAGCGCGTCGGGTCCGCCGAATCGTCGTCCGGTGGTCATCGCTGCGGTCGCGGTGCGCGGGGTGGTCTTGGCCTGGACCAGCGCGGCCATCCCGGGCGTGAACGGGATCCGGATGTCGACCTCGGGCAGGCAGAAGAAGCCGCGGTCGGTGCGCATCACCCGGAAGTCGTGGGCCAGCGCGAGCATCGCGCCGGCACCGAACGCGTGCCCGTTGATCGCCGCGATCGTCGGCACCGGCAGGGTGAGGACACGCGCGAACAGTCCGTGCACCCGGTCGACGTACCACTGGGCCTTCTCGCCGTTCGCCGAGAGCCATTCCAGGTCCAGGCCGTTGGAGTAGAACTTTCCGTTCGCGACGGTCACCAGCGCGGTTGGTTCACCGGCTTCGATCTCGTCGAGTGCGGCATCGACGCGGTCGAGCCAGTCGGGGGAGAAGCGGTTCTCGTCGTCGCCGAGGTTCAGGACGGTGACGGTGTCGTGGCGGGTCGTGGTGACGGTCATGGTCTGCCTTTCGGGGTGTGGGTTTCGGGGCCGAGTGCCAGCACCGCGCGGACCGCGGCGGCGAGTCGGCGACGAGCAACCGGATCGCGATATCTGTTGGTGTGCAACAAAAGTCCGGTGGGCAGGGCGACGATGCAGGAGTGCACGACGTCGACGGCGGCGCCGTCGCGCCGATTCCACAGGGCCGTGGCCAGTTCCGCCATCAGTTCGCCGAGTTCGTGGTCGAGGCGGAACAGGTCGCGGGCCAGGTCCTCGGGCAGTGAGGCTCCGAGCAGGTCGGGGCGGCGCACGGTCAGCACCAGCCGCGCCGACGTCGGGTGGCGTTCGGCGAAGACGGCGGGTGCGTCGGCGGCGGCGACGACGGCCTCGACCGCCGGGGCGTCGGCGTCGCGGTCGGCCAGGGCGGCGTCGACGGCCTCGCGCTGGACGTCGAGGAAGCGGCGCCCGGCGCGCAGCCAGGCCTGCCCGACGACGCCGAGACGTGACCCGAAGGCGTGATAGATCGCGCCGTTCGACATGCCGGTGGCGTCGGTCAGGGCCCTGAGTGTGACGGCCGCGGCACCGGATTCGGCCGCGATGCGCTCGGCGGCGTCGAGCAGGCCGTCGAGGTCGTAGGTGCGGGTGCGGGCCATGCGCACACCATAACAGAGCAAGTGCTCTGTTATCGGTACGGTGTCGTCCACCGGGTCGGAGAAGGTCGTGTGGGTATCCTCGCCGGATGGGGTGGACCGTGGCGAACGCGAGGAATCTGACCGGGATCGTGATCGTCGCCGCGGCGCTGGGGGCCGGCGCCTGCTCGAACGCATCCGCTCCGCCCGCGCCGCCCGCGCCGCCGCTCGACGGACCGGCACTCGCCGAGGCGGTCGAGCTCGACGCGGTCCTCGGGCACCTGCAGGAACTCGAACGCATCGCCACCGAGAACGACGGCAACCGGGCCCTGGGGACCCCCGGCTACGACGCCAGCGTCGACTATGTGGCCGGAAAGCTCCGCGACGCCGGGTTCGACGTGCAGACACCGGAATTCGACGTCACCTCGTTCGACGTCGAGAACGCGTCGCTGACCGTGGACGGCGCACCCGTCGAACTGCGGGTCCTCGCGATGTCGCCGTCGACCGGTCCGGATGGGATCACCGCCCGCCTCGTGCGGGTTCCCGCCGACGACACCCCGGGCTGTGAGGCCACCGATTACGACAACCTCGACGTCGCCGGGGCGATCGCCGTCGTCGACCGGGGTGTGTGCCCGTTCTCGGACAAGCAGAAGGCCGCCGCCGAGCGCGGGGCCGCGGCGCTCCTCGTCGTCAACAACGAACCCGGACCGCTCGCCGGCGGCACCCTCGGGGAGGACGGCGACCGGTTCATACCCGCGGCCGGTGTCAGCGGCGACGACGGTGCCGCACTGGCTACGGGTACGAGCGCGACGCTGATCGTCGACACCGTCATCGAGGACATCCGCTCGCGGAACGTGATCGCGCAGACCGCAACCGGCGACACCGACAACGTGGTCGTCGTCGGCGCGC
Organism: Rhodococcus sp. CX; assembly: GCF_015865005.1. Taxonomy (NCBI): domain Bacteria; kingdom Bacillati; phylum Actinomycetota; class Actinomycetes; order Mycobacteriales; family Nocardiaceae; genus Rhodococcus; species Rhodococcus sp. CX. The sequence goes on along the minus strand of NZ_JADZGH010000020.1, from coordinate 20,139 downwards.
ACCTCGACAGCGTCCCGGAAGGCCCCGGCATCAACGACAACGGCAGCGGTGTCGCCGCGGTGCTCGAGACCGCGCTGCAACTCGGCCCCGACCCGAACGTCGCCAACGCGGTGCGGTTCGCGTTCTGGGGCGCCGAGGAGATCGGTCTCGTGGGCTCGACGCGGTACGTCGAATCCCTGTCCGACGACGAGCGCAACGCGATCGCGCTGTATCTCAACTTCGACATGCTGGGCTCCCCGAATCCCGGATATCTCGTCTACGACGGCGACGACTCGGATGCCGTGGGGTCGGGTCCGGGCCCGGAGGGCTCGGCCGGCATCGAGCAGACCTTCCGGTCGTTCTTCGAGTCCCGCGGCGTCGCCGCCGACGGCACCGACTTCGACGGCCGGTCGGACTACGGCCCGTTCGTCGAAGCCGGGATCCCGGCCGGTGGTGTGTTCAGCGGCGCCGACGAACGCAAGTCGCCGGACCAGGCGGGCAAGTGGGGTGGTGAGGCCGACACGCCGTTCGACCCGAACTACCACTCGCCGGAGGACACCCTCGCCAACATCGACCGCGACGCGTACGCGGTCACGGCGGCGTCGGTCGGCTACGGCGTCGGTATCTACGCGCAGTCGCTCGACGGCGTGCCGACCGGGGACGCGCGGGATCAGGAGCGATCCGGCAACTGACCGATCAGGCCTGTAGTCGCCACAGCGGATTGACCGGTCCGTGCCCGCCGCCGAGGTCGTACGACCACTCGAGGCACTTGGTCACCCACTCCTTCGCGAACGCGACCGCATCCGGCACCGACCAGCCGTGCGCGAGTGCCGACGCGATCGCCGCGGCGAGGGTGTCGCCGCCGCCGTGATCGTTGCCCGTGTCGATGCGCGGGCTGGTGAACTCGAGGAAGCGGTCGCCGTCGAACAGCAGATCGGTGCTGTCCGGTGAGGTCCGCAGGTGTCCGCCCTTGACGATTGCCCACTGGGCGCCGAGCGCGTGCAGGGCTTCGGCGGCTCGTCGCGCGGTGGGATCGTCGACGACCTCGATGCCCGTGATGAGCCGGATCTCGTCCAGATTCGGTGTCACGACGGTGGCCTGGGGGACGAGCACGGTGCGCACCGCGTCGAGGGCCTCGGCGTGCAACAGCGGGTCGCCGTGCATCGACGCGCACACCGGATCCACCACGAGCGGAATCTGCCGTCCGTGCCCGATGCCGACCTCCGTGCACACCTGCGCGACCGCCTCGATGATCGCGGTCGACGCCAGCATCCCGGTCTTCGCCGCCGTCACACCGATGTCGTCGACGACGCAGCGCACCTGCGCGGCCACGGTCTCGGGGGGGATTTCGTGGAAGCCGCTGACGCCCAGCGAGTTCTGGACCGTCACCGCCGCCACCGCGACGCAGGCGTGGACGCCGCACATCGCCATCGTGCGGGAGTCGGCCTGGATCCCCGCGCCTCCGCCGGAATCGGTGCCGGCGATGGTGAGGGCCCGGATCGGGGTCTGGCCGCGCGGGGCCAACGGCAGCAACTTCACGCGCGTGAGCCTACCGGGGTCCTCGAGCACTGCCGGACCGCGAGGGTGCGTACCGGTGAGAGCGGCCCGATTCCGGCGAATGTCCTGGTTGCGAGGGTCGTTCGGCCTATCCCGGCGGCCGCTCGATGTGGAGCATCATGTAACCGGACCTTCCGGATCGAGGTGGGTGAGAAATCCGGGAGGGGTTACCTACAGACGGCATGTCGTGCTCTATAGTGGCGTGCGTCACATTTGTTCCAGGTACGACGGAGGGTTCATGGTCACCAACTTGCCGCATGCCGAGGTGTCCGACAATGCGGATCAGAACCGCTTCGAACTCCGGCTCAACGGCGATCTCGTGGGCATCCTCGGCTACTTCGACGCCGCCCGCCCGTCGGGTGTTCCGGGGCAGAACCATCCTGTCGTCGACTTCCTGCACACCGTGATCGTCGAGGACTTCGGTCATCAGGGACTCGCGGGCATCCTCGTCGGACGGTCGCTGGACATCGCCCGCCGTCGCGGCTGGAAGGTCCGCCCGGTCTGCACGTACGTGCAGCGATTCCTCGGAACCAACCCCGAATACCGCGACGTGATCGTGCCGCTCGAACCGGTGCGCCGTCGTGCGTGACCGGTAGGGGCTGGGTGGCCGGCAGAGGAAAGGTCAGTCCGTCAGATCCACCACGACGGGAGCGTGATCGCTGGCGCCCTTGCCCTTGCGTTCGTTCCGGTCGATCTCCGCACCGCTGACGCGCGCGGCGAGCGCCGGCGAACCGAGGACGAAGTCGATCCGCATGCCCTGCTTCTTGGGGAAACGCAGCTGCGTGTAGTCCCAGTACGTGTAGATGCCCGGGCCGGGCGCGTGCGGGCGCACCACGTCGGTGAAGCCGCTGTCGAGGAACGCGGTGAACGCGTCGCGCTCCGGCTGGGAGGTGTGGGTCTTGCCTTCGAAGAAGGCGGGATCCCAGACGTCCTCGTCGGTCGGCGCGATGTTCCAGTCGCCGACGAGCGCGATCGGAGTGTGCGGGTCCGCGGCGAGCCAGCCCTGTGAGTCGGCGCGCAGCTTCGCGAGCCAGTCCAGCTTGTAGGTGTAGTGCGGATCGGTCAGCTCGCGACCGTTCGGGACGTACAGGCTCCACACCCGCACACCGCCGCAGGTCGCGCCGATCGCGCGTGCCTCCTGCGCGGGCGCGGCCTCGGGGTCCTTCGTGAAGCCGGGCTGGTCGTCGAAGCCGATCTGCACGTCGTCGAGTCCGACGCGGGAGACGATCGCGACACCGTTCCACTGACTCAGCCCGACGTGCGCGACCTGGTAACCGAGTTCCTCGAAACGCGCGTACGGGAACTGCTCGTCCTTGCACTTGGTTTCCTGCATGGCCAGCACGTCGGTTTCGGTTCGCTGCAACCAGTCGACGATCCGGTCGGTCCGGGCACGGACGGAGTTCACATTCCAGGTAGCAAGACGCACACCGACACTCTAGGCGAGCGGACCGACAGGCTCGGTCCCGTACCGGTAGCGGTGGTGATCGACGAACGCCAGCTCCCGGTACATCGCCCGCGCCGCGGTGTTGTCCTCGGCGACCTGCACGTAGGCGTGCGTCGCGCCGCGTCCGCGGCCCCAGCGCAGCAGCGATCCGCACAGCAGGGTGCCCAGGCCGTTCCGGCGGTGCTCGGGGGCGACCTCGACCGCGGTCAGCCCCACCCAACGCCGGCCGTCGGAGGCGTCGGTCACCGCGGCCCGGCCGATCGCGACCGGTTCGGTGCCGGGCGCCCCGATGCGGCCGAAGCCGAGCACACCGCGCGCGACCGCGCCGAGCACGCCCTGAGCCTCGTCGGGCAGTGCCCCGCCGCGGTACCGCGACAGCCACTCCGGGTCCGTCCGGGCGGTCACGACGACCGGCGTCGGCCCCTCCGGCAGCGGCACGTTCTCGAGATCTGCCGCCATGACCTGCACGTCCTCGCTCACCGACCAGCCCTCGGGAACCCGGGCGAGCCGATCGGGAACCAGCAGACGGAGCGGAAGCCCCCGCTCGGCGAACCAGTCGGCGAGCCGTGCGCGGACGTCCGGGTCGGCGGGGTCGGCGACGGTACCGGGATCACCGAGCGGAATCGCCGAGTTGGCCCGGCGGGTGAATCCGGCCCCCGCGCGTAGCAGCCAGCCGTCCACCCATTCCATTTCGAGTCCGGGCCAGGCCGCGACGGCCGCGACCTCGAGCGCGCGGATCTCGCGGGTCCGGATCGGTCGCGCGGCCAGCGCCTTGAGCGCGACCACGGCGTCCGGCGCGACCTGCACGACCTGCCGCGTCTCGGTGCGCACCACGACCGCGGGTTCCAGGGCCACGAGCTCGCCGATCACATCGGTCATCGGGTGGCTGTAGCCGGCGGGCAGGCGGTAGCGCAGCACGACCCGGGTGCCCAGCGGGATCGCGCCCGCCGGCACCGCCGGCCCCGAAGGCCCGGCAGGACCGGAAGGCTCGCCTGGATCGGAAGGCATGCCGCTGCGTCAGTCCTCGTCGTCGTGGCCGAACGGATCCTCCACGGATCCCGGCAGCCACGTGAGTCCCGGCACACCCCAGCCGGCACGCTTGATCGTCTTCTTCGCCGCGCGCGCGTTGCGGCCGATCAGGACGTCGATGTACAGGAAGCCGTCGAGGTGTCCGACCTCGTGCTGGAGCATGCGCGCGAAGAAGCCGCGGCCTTCGATCTCGACCGGGTTGCCCTCGGCGTCGGTGCCGGTGACCTTCGCCCACTCGGCACGACCGGTCGGGAAGTTCTCGCCGGGAACGGACAGACAGCCCTCGAGGTCCTCGTCCGGGTCGGGCATGGTCTCGGGGATCTCGGAGGTCTCGAGGACCGGATTGACCACCACACCGCGGCGGCGGACGACGTTGCCGTTCTCGTCGCGGTCCGGGCAGTCGTAGACGAACAGACGCTTGGCCACCCCGACCTGGTTCGCGGCGAGGCCGACTCCGTTGGCCGCGTCCATCGTCTCGTACATGTCCGCGATCAGCTGGGCGAGTTCGGCGGGCGACTCGGTCACCGGCTCGGTGGGGTTGTGCAGAACCGGGTCGCCGGTGATCACGATGGGAAGGATGGCCATGGAGGAACAGAATAGTGCGCCGGACTCGCCTGATCGACGAGCCGGTACCTGTCGCCGGCCCGTGGTTCAATTGGCGTCGGAAACACACAGGTGCAATCGGTGTGATTCGAGGCAGGCGAGGAGTGAGATGGACGGCGCAGCGGCGCACAATGTGAACCGGTCCGTGGACGATGCCCAGCAGAGCAGCGACGCCGCCGAGGTCCCAGCTCCCGCGAACCCCAACGAGGTGGGGGAACACGGACTGACCCGCAGGGAGCACGACATCCTGGCGTTCGAACGCCAGTGGTGGAAGTACGCGGGCGCCAAGGAAGAAGCCATCAAGGAACTGTTCGGGCTGTCCGCGACCCGGTACTACCAGGTGCTCAATGCGCTGGTGGACCGGCCGGAAGCGCTCGCCGCGGATCCGATGCTGGTCAAGCGGCTGCGCCGCCTGAGGGCGAGCCGTCAGAAGGCCCGGGCCGCGCGGCGGCTGGGCTTCGAGATCACCCGCTGACGGCGGGCGGACATCGACGAGGCAACTATGGTCGAAGGCGTGCGTACGAACACCGAGCCCTCGGGACCACCGCTGCGGGCACTCGCGATGGTGCTGATCTCGCTGGCGATCCTGTTCGGAGGCATCGGCCTGGCGTCCCTGGGCGGTTCCGACTCGGAGAGCGCGGCGCCGCCGGCGACCGAACCGGCCGCGGCCCCTGCGACGTCGACCACCGTGTCTCCGGCCAGGGCGGCTGCTGCCCCCACCACGACCGTCGCTGCTCCGACGACCACCGCCGCGCGGGCGACGACCGCGACGCCTGCCTCCACGGGCGCGTCGTCGCTGATCGAGCTCGCGCCCCAGTCGGCCACCCCGGTGCGGGTGTTCAACAACAGTGAGATCGCGGGCCTCGCCGCGCAGACCGCGAGCCTGCTCGAGGACGACGGGTTCGTCATCAGCGAGACCGGCAACTACAGCGACGGGCTGATCGCCACGACCTCCGTGTACTACGGAACCGGTGCCGGCGAACGCGAGACCGCCGAAGCCGTCGCCGAAGCGCTCGGCGTGACCGCGCAGCCGCGTTTCGAGGGAATCGCGGACTCCTCGCCCGGTGTCATCGTCATCGTGACCTCGCAATGAGGGCGATTCGGGCCCGGTTATGATCGAGTGACTTTCCGGCATTCCGAAGGAGCGGTTTGATGGCCTCGAGTTCCACCCGTCGCATGTCCTGGCGTGCGCTCGCCCCGATCGTCGCGATCGCCGCGGTGGGCCTGAGCGCCTGCAGCAACAGCCAGGAACCGTCCGACGTCGTCGGCACCACCCCGCCGGTGTGGACCGGTTCGCCGGCACCCGAAGCCGGTGCCCACGGCGAAACCCACGGAACCGCCACCAGTGGTGAGGCCGCCGCCGGGACCGAGACGCTGACCGCGACGCTGAAGACCCCCACCGGCGAGGATGCGGGCACCGTCGAGTTCGCCGGCCACGGCGACGGTGTCGAGGTGACGCTCGAGCTCGAGGGTCTTCCCGCCGGCTACCGCGGTGTGCACGTGCACGCCATCGGCAAGTGCGAACCCAACTCCACCGCCCCGACCGGCGGCGAGCCCGGCAACTTCCTCTCCGCCGGTGGGCACCTGCAGGCGCCCGGCCACACCGCCGTTCCGGAGAGCGGCGACCTCGGCGCGTTCGTCGTCACCGAGGACGGCACCGCCGCGGCCACCGTCACCACCACGGCCTTCACGATCGACGATCTCCAGGGTCCGGAGGGCACGTCCGTCGTCGTGCACGAGGAAACCGCAGGCGGCGCGCGCCTCGCGTGCGGCGTGATCGGCTGATCGGCCTCCGCGTAACGGGATTCACAGCAAAACCCCTCACAGCGCCCCCGCGACCGGCTCTCGGTCGCGGGGGCGCTGTGGTTGGATTTGAGTGTGTCTGTCGAGTTTCCCGGTTCGCCGCGTCCCACGCTCGGTGTGGAATGGGAGATCGCGCTGGTCGACAAGTCGACGCGGGATCTGTCGAACACCGCTGCGGTCGTCTTCGACGCGGTCGAGTCCGAAGCCGGGCAGACTCCCCGGCTGACGAAGGAGTTCCTGCGCAACACCGTCGAGCTGGTGACGGACGTGCACGACACCGTCGCCGAGGCCGTCGACGATCTGTCCGAGTCGCTCGATCTGCTCCGGACCGCCGCGGACCCGCTGGGGGTCGACCTGATGTGCGCGGGCACGCATCCCTTCGCCCAGTGGTCCGACCAGGTGGTGACCCGCACGCCGGACTACGACGAGATGATCGACCGCACCCGCTGGTGGGGACGTCAGATGCTCATCTGGGGTGTGCACGTCCACGTCGGTATCTCGTCGGCGGAGAAGGTCGTCCCGATCCTCAACGCGATGCTCGTGAAGTACCCGCACCTGTTGGCGTTGTCCGCGTCGTCGCCGATCTGGGCCGGACTCGACACCGGATACGCGAGCAACCGGGCGCTCATGTTCCAGCAGTTGCCCACCGCGGGGCTGCCCTACCACTTCGCGAACTGGGCCCAGTACGAGTCGTTCATCGAGGACCAGCTCAAGTCCGGGGTCATCAGCAAGCCGGGCGGCATGCACTGGGACATCCGGCCCTCACCGAAGTGGGGGACCCTCGAGGTTCGCGTGTTCGACGGCATCACCAACCGCGCCGAGTTGGCCGCCCTGGTGGCGCTGGTGCACTCCCTCGTCGTGTACTTCGACGAATGCCTCGAACGCGGCGAGGAACTGCCGACGCTCCAGCCGTGGCACGTCAAGGAGAACAAGTGGCGGGCCGCACGGTACGGGCTCGAGGCCGAGGTGATCCTCGACCCGGTCTGCCACGAGAGACTCGTCACCGACGACCTGCACGATCTGCTCGAACAACTGACCCCGACCGCGGTGCGGCTGGGCTGCGCCGACGAGTTGGCGCGCGTCGCCGACATTCCCGTCAAGGGCGCGTCCTACCAGCGGCAACGCCGTGTCGCGGAGGCCACCGGCGGCGATCTCTGTGCGGTCGTCGATCTGCTCGTGGACGAGCTGCGTCAGTGACGCAGACCGTGGTTCGGAGCACATTCGTCTCACCTTTACCATTCTCCGAGTGTCGATCACGGAAACCCCACCCGGCGAACGGAAACCGGGTCACCGCGCCCACTGGTTCGTGCCGTTCGCGCTCACCGGTGCAGTCGCCGGAATCCTGATCGCCGAGGTCGTGGCGCGGCAGGCCGGATTCCCCGGGCCGCTGCCGGGACTGGTCGGTGACGTGGTCGGAGTTCCGAAGTCCGCGTCGGTGCCGTGGGCGGGCCTGGTCCTGGCGATGGTGGGGCTGACCGTGCGCGATCGCCGACGGGCCATCGGTGCCGCGGTCCTGATCGACGGGGCATTCCTCGCCGTACGAGTCCTGACGGACGGGCCGATCACCGTCGGCAACGGGCCGACGATCGTGCTCGCCCTGCTGGCGCTCTACGCGGCGGCCACGATGAGCGGTGAGACCCGGCGCGGTGCGCTGCGCGGGATCGGGCTCGGGATGCTGCTGGTGCTGTCGGTGAAGATCGGGGACGCGTGGCTCGAACTCACCGTGCTCGCCGGCCCCGAGGTGCTCGACGAATACGTCCAGCTCGCCGATCATGCGCTGGGCAACCCGTCGTGGCTTGCCGGGCAGATCCTGAACGAGCTCGGTGGCGGCGCCTACGCGGTGCTGCACTGGGTGTACATCGAACTGCCCGTCGCCGCGATCGTCGTCGCCGTCTACCAATTGCGGAACGTCGGGGGCGGCCGCCCGTGGCCGGCGCACCACCTCGTGCGCACGTTCCTGCTGATCGGTCTGATCGGGCCGCTGTGTTATGTGCTGTTCCCCGTGGTCGGACCGGTTTTCGCGTTCGGCGACAGCGGCAGCGGCTGGCAGGTCGCCGACGCCTGGCCGACGTGGGCCCCGCTGAACATGCTGCCCGCGCCGATCCCGTTCGACGACGAAACGCCCCGCAACTGCATGCCCAGCCTGCATACCGCGTGGGCGACGGCCCTGTTCCTGCATTCGCGCAGCGGCCCGAGATGGTTGCGATGGATGGGCGCGGCCTGGCTGGCGTGCACCCTCGCCGCGACCCTCGGCTTCGGCTACCACTACGGCGTCGACCTGGTCACCGGCGCGGTGCTGTGCCTGACCCTCGAATCGGCGCTCCGCGACCCGGACCGCGGGTGGGGATCGTTCCGGATCCGGCTCGTCGCCGGCGGCACGTTGCTCATCGTCGCGCAACTCGCCGCCTACCGGTACCTGCCCGACGTCATGGCCGCGCACGCACTGATCGCCGGGCCGTTGCTGCTCGCCTCACTCGTCGCGATGATCGTCGCCTTCCGTGCGACGTTCCGCGCTCAGGACTCGTTCGGCCAGACCCCGTCGTCGGAATCGATCAGTCCGTCGCGGCCCAGCTGCTCGCGATAGGCGACCCGGCCGACGCGATGTGCGATGACCGGCGCGGTGAGCACCATGAACATGCCGGCCAGTGCCAGCATCCAGATGTCGATGTTGCCGCGCAGGATCAGCATCGCGCCGCCCAGCACGAACAACAACCCGATCACCTGCGGTTTCGTCGCCGGGTGCATGCGGGAGAGGGTGTCGCGGAAGCGGAGGATGCCGATCGCGGCGGTCAGTGAGATGACCGAACCGATGAGGATCAGGATGTGGGCGACGAGCTCGAGAGCTGTGTTCATCGGTCGTCACGCACCCGGAAGCGGGCGACCGAGACCGAACCGAGGAACCCGACCAGCGCGAGCGCCACGATCGCCGGTGCGATCGTCGTGTCCCGGGTGTACACGGCCCACAGGGCCAGTCCGCACATCGCGATGGCGAGGATCGCGTCCACCGCCACCAGGCGGTCCAGGGACGTCGGGCCGGCCAGCACCCGAAGGGTGGTCAGCAGTGCGGAGATCAGCAGCAGAACCCCGCTTACGGTCAGTATCGTCGTCATGACGTTCCCTCCCAGGAACTCTTCCACGCGCTGGGCTGCCAGTCGACGTCCCGCTCGAACGTGTGGATGAGCAGCCGCTCGATGCGCCGCGCCGAGCGGTAGAAGTCGGCGACCGCCTTGTCGGTGCTCACGTCCAGAACGTGCACGTACATGATCCGGCGGGCCTGATCGATCTCGAGGACCATGGTGCCGGGAATGTTGTTCATGATGTCCGTCCACAGCGTGAGCACCAAGTCGGACTTGATGGTCAGCCGGCAGCGCAGCACCCCCGTCACCGGGGGAGGGGACGGCCGGATCGCGAGCCACGCGACCGCGATCGTCGACCGGATCGATTCGACGAAGATCACCACCGCCAGGTAGGCGGCCGATCCCAGGTGCACGCGACCTTCGACGGGCACTCGCGGCAGCGGCAGCACCACCGAGACGACGACCGCGATCACGGCACCGCCGACCACGTTCGCCACGCTGAAGTTGCCCCACAGCAGCACCCAGACGAGCGTCATCCAGCCCAGCACGAACAGGCGCAGGACGTTCGATCGTTTCATCGTCATCGCGGGCCTCCCAGTACGGCCTCGATGTACACGGAGCGGTCCATCAGGTTTGCGGCGGCCCGTTCGCTGATGTCGAGCAGTGGTCCGGCGAACACCGTCAGCGCCAACCCGACCGCGACCAGGCCGGCGGTCGGGACGAGCATCGCGAGCGGCATCTTTCCGACGTCGGCGCGTTCGTCGAACGCGATGTCCTCGGAGGATTCATCGATCAGCGCCGACGGCGCGACATCGGCGAGGTCCCCTTCGGGGGCGTCGGCGCGGGCCCGCCAGAACGCCTTCGACCAGACGCGGGCGATGACGTACAGCGTCAGCAGGCTGGTGACGGTGCCGCCCGCCACCAGCAGCCACGCCAGCGCCGACCCGTCCTCGGCGCCGGCCTGCAGCAACGCGATCTTGCCGATGAACCCGGAGAACGGGGGGATGCCGCCGAGATTCAGGCCCGGTATCAGGAACAGGACGGCCAGCAGGGGGCTGGCCAGGGCGAGGCCACCGAGCCGTCGCAGCGACGCCGAACCGGCCTGCCGCTCGATCAGACCGACCACGAGGAACAGGGTGGTCTGCACGAGGATGTGGTGCGCCACGTAGTACACCGCGCCGGTCATGCCCATCTCCGTCGACAGCCCCACGCCGAAGATCATGTATCCGATGTGACTGACGAGCGTGAACGACAGTAGACGCTTGATGTCGTTCTGTGCGATGGCACCGAGGATGCCGATGAGCATCGTCAGCAGACCCGCGATCAGCAGCACGTTGTCGAGTTCACCGCCGGGGAACAGCAGCGTGTGGGCGCGGATGATGGCGTACACACCGACCTTCGTGAGCAGGCCCGCGAACACGGCGGTGACGGGGGCGGGCGCGGTGGGGTAGGAGTCCGGCAGCCACGCCGACAGCGGGAACACCGCAGCCTTGATGCCGAACGCGACGAGCAGCACCCCGAAGATCGCGGCGCGGGTACCGGACGGCACGTCGTCGAGTCGCAGGGCCATGTGCGCCAGGTTCAGGGTGCCTGTCGCGGCGTACGCGAAGGCCATGCCGACCAGGAAGATCAGCGACGACACCATCGACACCATGACGTACGAGACGCCGGCACGAACACGGTCCGCGCTCGCCCCCAGCGTCAGCAGCACGAACGAGGCGGCGAGCAACACCTCGAAACCGACGAAGAGGTTGAACAGGTCGCCGGCGAGGAACGCGATGTTCACGCCCGCCGTCAGCGCGAGGTAGGTGGGCAGGAAGATCGACACCGGTTGTTGTTCGTTGCCGTCGTGGATGCCCTGACCGACGGCGAACAGCATGACAGCCAGCAGCACGATGCCGGAGACCACCAGCATCAACGCTGCCAGGCGGTCCACCACCAGCGAGATTCCCATCGGTGCTTCCCAGCCGCCGATCTGGAGCACTGCGATGCCGTCGCGGTCGGCGAGGTACAGCAGCAGTCCGGTCACGAGCAGCGACGCGGTCAGCGCCGTGACGGTCACGTACCGCTGTGCGCGGGGCCGGCGGCCGAGGATCAGGGTGGCCGCGGCGGCGAGCAGCGGGATGAGGACGGGCAGTGGGATCAATGCGGCCGCGGACAACGTCATCGGCGGACTCCCTTCCCGGGATCGGCATCGCCGGAGCCCTCGCCGTGCGCCGAGACACCGCCGTGCGCCGAGACACCGCCGTGCGTCGATTCGCCGGCGTATGCCGACTGGCCCGCATACGCCGAGTCGGTCGGGTCGTCGAAGTCGCCGTCGTGCAGGTCCTCGTAGGCTTCGAGGTCCTCGATGTTGGTGAGTGCCTCGAGGGGGATCGGATTTCCCTGGGCGTCGAAGGCGTCGCCACTCTTGCTGGGTTCGCCGGTGAGCGGGTCGTCGGACCGGTCGCGGAACGGCGCGTCCGCGGGGGTGCGGCGCTGCGACACCATGGTGTCCTCGGGGTCGTTCTCGACTTCGTCGCGTGCCCGGATCGTGTACGACCGGTACGTCAGGGCCAGCACGAACGCCGCGACGCCCATCGTGATGACGATGGCGGTGAGGATCATCGCCTGCGCCAGCGGGTCGGCCATGCTCTCGTGCAGGTCGTTGTTGTTGCCGACGATCGGTGCGCTGCCGGCGGGGCCGCCGAGCGTCAGGATCAGCAGGTTGATGCCGTTGCCGACCAGCAGCAGGCCGAGCAGCATCTTGATGATGCTGCGTTCGAGCAGCATGTAGACGCCGCTGGCCGTGAGTATGCCGACCGCCGCGAGGAGAGCCAGATTCGCGCTGTTCATCGGGGACCTCCGATCGTCTCGGCGTCGAGGCGTGCACCGAGGCTGCGCAGCACGTCGAGGATCAGGCCCACCACGATGAGATACACGCCGAGGTCGAAGAACATGGCGGTGACCAGCTTGATGTGTCCGAGCAGCGGCAACGTCACCTCGATCGTCGCGGAGGACAGGGCGGGCGCACCCAGGAACAGCGACGCGAGCGCGGTACCCGCCGAGAACGTCAGGCCCAGACCCAGGATCTTGCCGGCGTCGACGGGTACGGCTTCACCGAGCTCGTACCGCCCACCGGCGAGGTACCGCAGCACCAGGGCCAAGCCGGCGACCAAGCCACCCGCGAAGCCGCCGCCGGGGGCGTTGTGCCCGGAGAAGAAGAAGTAGACCGACAGCATCATCATCGTCGGGAACACCAGCCGGGTGGTCACCTCCAGGATCAGCGAGCGATGCCGCGGATCGATGAAGTCGCCGCCGAGCAGCCACGTCGTCTCGGTGCTCGCGTTCGCGGCGTCGACCTGGGCCGCGGGTGCGTCGGCGACGCGCGGGGCGGTCCCGAATCGGCGGGTGCGGAACACCAGGCTCGCGACACCGGTTGCGGCGACCAGCAGCACCGAGATCTCACCCATCGTGTCCCAGGCGCGGATGTCGACGAGCAGCACGTTGACGATGTTCTTGCCGTTGCCGATGTTGTAGGCCGCATCCGGAAGCAGCAGCGAGACCGGTTCGGCACTGCGGGCTGCGACGGCGTACGCGCCGATCGCGGTGACGGCCACACCGACGGCGATGCCGAGGAGCGCCCGGGGCAGGCGTTTGCCGACGTCCGCGCCCGGATCGGACTCGGCGGGGAGTTTGCGGAGCACGAGCACGAACACCACGAGGGTCACGGTCTCCACCAGGAACTGGGTGAGCGCGAGATCCGGGGCGCCCTGCAGCGCGAACAGGACGCCGAGGCCGTATCCGGTCATGCCGACCACCAGGACACCGGCGAGGCGGTTGCGCAGCACGGTCGCGGCCAGGGCACCGGCCGCGATGATCAGCACCACCGGCACCTGCCACGGGGTGTCCCACAGGCGGGTGCCCGGGGCAGAGTCGAGTCCGAACAGCAGCAGCAGGGACGAGGGCAGGACCACGAGAGTGACGAGGATCGTCGCTTGCGTCAACGGCAGCGAACCGCGCTGGGTGACACCGGTGAGTCGCATCGACAGGGTGTCCATGCCGCGCAGCGTCGCGTCGTAGATGCGGTCGGCGTTGCCGAGCGGTGGATGCTCGAACCGCAGCCGCGAGATTGTGCGCTGAGCCAGGTACATCGCGACACCGCCGACGACGACGATGCCGGTCAGACCCAGCGGCAGATTGAGTCCGTGCCACAGGGCCAGGTGATACGGGTAGGCGAGGCTCGCCGGAAGGGTGTCGGCGTACGGGCTGAGCAGCGAGTCGATCCACGGCGCGGCGAGTCCGCCGGCCAGACCTCCGACCGCCAGCACGGACGGCGCCGACAGCAGCAGCGGGCCCGGGGCGTGGAACCTCTGGACGGCGGGGCTCGGACGCTTGAGTTGCTTCCGGCCGAACGCGCCCCAGATGAACCGGATGCTGTAGGCCAGCGTCAGGATCGAGCCGACCACCATCGTGGTGGTCGTCGCGATCCGCGCCCACTGCGGCAACACGTCCGCGACCAGCACCGATTCGAATGCGGTTTCCTTGCCGACGAAGCCGAGGAACGGCGGTAGTCCGGCCATGCTCATCGCGGCGAGGATCGCCACGATCGCCAGGAACGGGGTCCGCTTGCCCAGATGCGCAAGCTTGCGAATGTCGCGGGTGCCGGTCGAATGGTCGATGATCCCGACCACCATGAACAGGCACGCCTTGAACATCGCGTGGGCGACGACCATCGTCATGCCGGCCAGCGCGGCCTCGCGGGTACCGACCCCGACGAGCATCGTGAGGAACCCGAGCTGGCTGACGGTGCCGAAAGCGAGGATAAGCTTCAGGTCGAACGCGCGGAACGCACGCCACCCGGCCAGCAACATCGACGCCAGCCCCAGCGTGATGACGATCGGTCGCCACGGCGCCGCATCGGCGAACGCCGGCGCGAGACGCGCGACGAGGTAGATACCGGCTTTGACCATTGCCGCGGCGTGCAGATAGCCGGACACCGGTGTCGGTGCGGCCATCGCTCCGGGCAGCCAGAAGTGCAGCGGGACGACCGCGGACTTCGACAGCGCACCGATGAGAACCAGCACCAGACCGACCCCGGCGAGCCAGCCGTGCGGGGCGGCCTCGATCACCGCGGACAGGTTGTAGCTGCCGGCCAGCTGCCCGAGGATGATGATGCCGACGAGCATCGCGAGACCACCCGCGGTCGTCACCAGCAGGGCCTGCGTCGCTGCGCGCCGGCTCGACGCGCGTTCCGCGTAGTGCCCGACGAGCAGGAACGACAGGACCGTGGTCAGTTCCCAGAAGGTGTAGAGGACCAGCATGTTGTCGCTGGTGACGAGCCCGAACATGGCGCCGGCGAAGGCCACCATTTCGGCGGCGAAGATCCCGAGGCGGGGTTCGTCGTCGGTGAAGTAGCGGGCGCAGTACAGCAGGATCAGCGCGCCGATACCCAGGACCAACACCGACATGATCGAGGCGAGCGCGTCGAACCGCATGTCGATGTTCATCGACACCGTCGTGGCCCAGGTGATGTGCAGGGTTTGTTCGGTCCCCCAGTTCGCGATCACCCAGCCGAGACCGGCGAGCGGAACCAGGGACAACGGTATGAAGGCGTTTCTCCCCATGACTCTGACCAGGGGCGGCGCAAGTAGTGCGGCCACCGCGTGGGCGAAGAGTATGGCGAGCAAAAGGCACTCCGTCGGGGTCGGGCCTGGCGGCGTGTAACCGGAAATGCGAGTGTGCGCGGAAGCACACGGTCGCATTGTGCGCGCGGCATACCGCCGAAACTAGGGACGCCCCGAACCGCATGCCGTTCGCCAAAAGGGCAAATCGGATTGGTTCACATCCTAACGGGAAACTTCGCATCGTTGCGAACCGGAGGGTCCGCCCGCCACTCACGGCGGTGGTCCGTAGGGTGCCGGGCATGCCTGCCGCATCCGACCGTCCCCTCATCCGCACGGCCGCACTCGCTCTCGTCCGCGACCGCCGGTTGTTGCAGACCCGATCGGCCGGGGCGACGGTGTTCTACATGGCGGGCGGCAAGCTGGAACCCGGCGAGAACGCCGAGCAGGCGCTGCACCGGGAGATCCGGGAGGAGCTCGGCGTCGGACTGCGCGACGTCACCGAGGTCGGGGTCTTCGAGACCGTCGCGTACGGCCATCCGGCCGGCACCCGACTGCACATGACGTGCTTCCGCGCCGATCCGATCGGCGATCTCCCCGGCCGGATACGGATCGCCGATCGGATCGGCGATCCGTATCCGGCCGGGGAGATCGCCGAGCTCGGCTGGTTCACCGTCGCCGAATACGCCGCCCAGCCGGAGGTCGCGCCGGGTTCGATGCTCGTGTTCGAGCACCTGCACTCGCTCGGCCTCGTGGACTGAGGCCAGTGGGCTGCCCCTGGATGCAGCTCACCCGATGCAGCTCACCGCACCTGCCACGCGCACACCGCCCCGGTCACCACCAGAGCGCCGACGATCAGCTTAGGATCCGCCGGGATCGACCACACCGCTCCGACGACGGGGAGTGCCGCGAACGGCAACGACAACCCGAGTGCGGCGACGGGCGCCGACCCCGGCAGCGCCGACCCGAGCGCAAGGCCCGTGCCCGCCGCGATCAGCGCCACCCGCACCAGCAGGGGCCAGCCGTCGGCGGCGAGATCCGGCCACAGCGCCGCGACCGCGGTCGTCACGAGCGCGACCGCCAGACCCAGCTCGGGCCGCGGCATGCGCGGTGCCGCGCGCAGCCCGAGGACAACCGCGACGATCGCGACCGCCGGAGCCCATCCCGACACGTCCGGCCCGCCGAGCGCGACGACGAGCGGGTAGGCGGTGACGATCGCGCCCGTGACCGCCATCGGGAAGGCACCGTCGCCGGGCGGCAGGAACCGTGCCGCGACCTCGGCGCCGATGACCAGGAGTAGCAGCGCGCCCCCGGTGAACAGCCACATCCGCACGGTCGACGACGCAGCCTCGGCGTCGACCCGGTCGGCGAGCAGGCGGTATCCGACGGACAGAGCCAGCGCCGCACCGACCGCGACCGTCCACATCCGCGGATCGGCCCGCTGCACCCGCATGCCGGGCTGCGCGACGAGCGCCGCGGCCACGACCGTGACCAGCGCGATCGCGAGCAGCCACTGCGGCACCGTCCAGCGCAGTGACTCGAACGGTCGCCCGTTCCCGGCCGCTGCCGCCGCGAGAAACGCGGACCAGCCACCGGCGACGACCGCCCATTGCCCGCCGACGCGCCCCCAGGTCGCGGCGACCGCCGCGCCGAGCAGGATGCCCGCGGTCGCCGCGACCACGATCTGCAGTGCGGATCGGGTGTCCGCGGCGGCGTCGGACGGTGCGATGTAGCGAATGGAGCCCAGCACCAGCACGCAGCCGGTGGCGATCGCCCACCCGGTGCGCCGCGACCCCGAATGCTGCAGACCCGCCACCGCGACCACCGCGAGTACCGCCGCGACGATCGGGGTGCTGTCGTGGTGGACGGGCGCGACCGTCACGGCACCGTCGACGATCAGGACGACCCCGGCGAGAGCCGTGGCGCACAGGCCTGCCAGTGCCGCGAGCGGGGCGTCGACGCGGGCCGCGGTGAGCGTGGCCATCAGCGGTTCTCCGCGTACGCGCGCAGGTGCTCGACCTGCGCGGGATCCAGCGACGGCCGCACCGCGGTACGCGCGGTCGCGACATCCTCGGCGGTGACGACCGCAGCGTCGACGTTTCTGCGCATCGCGGCGAGCGCGGCCTCCCGCAGCAGTGCCGCGCAGTCCGCGGCCGAGTAACCGTCCAGGTCCTCGGCGAGCGCCTCGAGATCGACGTCGTCGGCGAGCGGGACGGACTTGCCCGCCGTCTTCAGGATGTCGACGCGGGCCTCGGCGTCCGGCGGCGGCACGAACACGAGGCGTTCCAGCCGACCGGGCCGCAGCAGCGCCGGATCGATGAGATCGGGTCGGTTCGTCGCACCGAGCACCACGACGTCACGCAGCGGTTCGACGCCGTCGAGTTCGGTGAGCAGGGCCGCGACCACCCGATCGCCCACCCCCGAATCCGAACTCTGACCGCGCC